>CAMTWW010000030.1:0-4938 GCA_947085555.1 uncultured Elusimicrobia bacterium
ACGTGTGCTCTTCCGATCTTTCTTCTCTATCCCGGCGGCCATGCCGGCGATGACGCCGTTGCCCACCGTCATCAGGAAAGCGCCGGTGAACAGGATGACGCCTATCACCAGGCTTTTTCCCTTATGGCGCAGGAGATTGCGCCAGGCGATGGTGAAGATCAGCTTCATGCCAGGGCGGGCTCCTTTTCGATAAGGCCGTCCTTTATTTTTACTATGCGCCGGGCATATTTGAGCACGTTGGCGTCATGCGTGGAGAAGATGAAGGTGGTCTTCTCCACCTCGTTCATCCTGCGCATCAGCTCAAGGATGGAGGCGCCGGTGACGGAGTCCAGGTTGGCGGTCGGCTCGTCGGCGAGGACTATGCCTGGATTGGTGACCAGGGCGCGCGCTATGGCCACGCGCTGGCGCTGCCCGCCGGAGAGCTCGGCCGGGCGGTGGGCGGCGTATTCGCCCAGCCCCACTTCCTCTATGAGCTTGTCGGCGCGTCTGCGGGCCTCGGCCGCCGAGCGCTTCATCAGCAGCAGCGGGAATTCTATGTTCTCGATAACGTTCAGCACGGGGATGAGGTTGAAGGTCTGGAAAATAAAGCCTATCTTGTTGAGCCGGATTTCGGTTATCTGCCTGTCGCTCAGCGCGGTTATCTCGCGCTCCCCGACTTTAACGCTGCCGGCGGTGGCGAAATCTATGCAGCCTATCACATTGAGCAGCGTGGTCTTGCCGCTGCCGGAGGGGCCTATGATGCTCATAAAATCGCCCTCTTCCACGGCCAGGTCCACCCCGCGCAGAGCCGGCACTATGGTGTCGCCAAGGGGATAATCTTTCTTAAGCCCCTTTATCTCAATGATATCCATATCTGTTTCCTTGAAAGCCGGGAACAAATTCCATGACTGAAGTTATTTTACTGTTTTTTCAGGTGGGCGCGTTCAATGCGCCGGCCCTGGCCGAGGCCATGAACGGCTCCGAGAGTTTCCAGATATTATAGCCCAGGTAAACCGCGTAGCCAAGCGCGAAAATTTTTATAAGCGCTGTCAGCTGCCTGTTTTTCACCATTTCTCCGACAGGGGGCCAGACTATGGTGGCGATAATTATAAAACCGGCCGCCAGCGAGATTTTTTCCGCGAGCTCCTGCGCCTTCTCAGGCGGCTGGGAGAATTTGCTCAGCCGGACGGCAAGCTCCAGGTTCAGCTCCGGTTTCAAGCCAAAAAGCTTATAGGCGAAAGCGATACCGAGGCCGGCCTGGATAAGTAGCGAAAAAGTAATGCCGCCATAGACGGCGTCATTAGCGCCCATGAACAACCGCACAATGAAAGGCGCCACAAAATAGCAGATGAACAATACCCCGGCCGGGGTAAGTTTAGCCCTCTATTCACCGGGAGAAAGGGTCGGAGAAAGGCTCATGCAGCCTTTCGCCCTTCACATTTAAGGGCGGCGTAGAGTGCGTCGTAGACAGAGAACTGCCATTCCAGGTTCTCATTGTCGTCCGGATACATCAGAGAGAAGCCGCGCGCCAGGGCCTCCAGGCCGGCGGCGTAAGGGTGGGCCTTGAGGTCGCCGGTGTCGGCCGCGTTCACGATATCGCCCAGCTTGTGCAGGATCGGGTCGGTAAGGTCGTATTTCTTCAGGATAGCCCTGAAGGTGCAGTCGTCGCCGTGATGGCCGAGCTCCGCGTCCTCGATGTCAAAGGGAATGGCGTTCTCCTCCCGGCCTATCTTCTCCACCAGGCTGTCCGCGGCGAAGAGTATTTCGGCCTGATTGTCCACGAACCTTTCAATGAGCCAGGGGCAGGCCACCCTGTCCACGTGCACATGAGCTCTGGTTATCCATTTCATAAGTTCCCCTGGTCCGGGCTATTTCTCTCCTCCTGCGGGCAGGACCTTTTTATAGTATAAAATTGAGAGCCTCCCGCTCGCTGCCGGCTATCGCGTCCAGGAAAAGCTGCCCGTATTTCTCAATACGCTTTTCGCCCAGGCCCTTCAGGCCGCGCAGCTCGTCAAGGGTTTGCGGTTTTTTGGCGGCCATTTCTATAAGCACCGTGTCGTGGCAGATGACATAGGGCGGGATACCCTTTTTGTCGGCCACGCCGCGGCGCAGCGCGCGCAGTTTCTCGAACATATTCTTATCGGTCTCCAGGAAGGCCACCCCGGCCTTTTCGGCTTTTTGAAAGGCCTTTACCCTTTTCTTGCCGGCTTTGGGCGGCACAGGCAGGCCCAGGCGCACCGTACCCTTGTCCTGGCAGAGGGCCCTGCCCTCCGCCGTGATGCGGAGCAGCGGGTATTCATTGTCCTCGGTTACTTCAAGATAATCCTGCACGATAAGCTGGTCTATCCAGGAGCGCACCGCCGCTTCCCCCGCCTCTTTAAGCAGGCCGAACACCTTAAGCAGGTCGTGGCCGTTGGCCGTCATCCGGTCGTTCAGGCGGCCCAGCAGGAGGTTCACCACATAGCCGGTGCCGTAGCGGCCCTCGGCGCGCCAGGCGGCGCTCAGCACCTTCTTGGCCGTAAGCCTGGCCTCTTCTTCGGACAGCCCCCTGGTCTCGCCCAGGCAGACATCGCAGGCCCCGCAGCCCTCTTCAGCCTGCGCTTCCACGGGATAAGGCGCGCTGAAATGACCGGCCAGCTGGCCGTGGCGGCATACGGGGGCCACGGCATAGCGGCCGATGTCCCGCAATTGCTTCTCCAGCGCTTTTTCGCGCTCGGCTGAAAGGGTGGCGTCCTTCCTGGCCATCCAGCGGTGCATGGCTAGGTCCGCGGCCGAGAAAAGCAGGGTGCAGTCGGCGGGCAGGCCGTCGCGCCCGGCGCGGCCGCTCTCCTGCTGGTAATGTTCCACCGAGCGCGGGGTATTGGCGTGCACCACGTAGCGCACGTTGGAGCGGTCTATGCCCATGCCGAAAGCTATGGTGGCCACGATAACGTCCAGCCGCTCGTTCACGAAATCGTCCTGCGCGCCGCGGCGCTCCTCGGCGTTGAGACCAGCATGGTAAGGAGCGCTGGAGACCCCTTCCTTCTTCAGATTTGCGGCCAGGCGCTCCACGTCCTTGCGGGTCTGGGCGTAAACTATCCCCCCCTCGCCCGGGTGGCGGCGCACCACTTCCAGGACCTGCCTGGACTGGTCGCGGCGCGGGAAGGCGCGGTAGATAAGGTTGGGCCGGTCCGGATGGCCGATAAGTATTTCCGGGGAGCGCAGGGCGAGCTGGGCGCGGATATCTTCCCGGACTATGGGCGTGGCGGTGGCGGTAAGGGCCATGCGCGCGGCTTTGGGGAAAAGGTCCAGCGCCTCGGTGAGGCGGCGGTATTCGGGCCGGAATTCATGGCCCCAGTGCGAAACACAGTGCGCCTCGTCCACGGCCGCGAGGATCAGGCGTGGGCCTATCAGTTCGTAAAGGTCGCCGGTGAGCAGGCGCTCGGGGCTTACGTACAGAAGCTCGGTCTTCCCGCTGGAGAGATTCTGATAGGCTTCCCTTTTGGGAGCGGCTTTCAAATTGGAATGAAGGGCGTCTGCGGCGAGGCCGGCTTCGCGCGCGGCGGCCACCTGGTCGTCCATCAGGGCTATGAGAGGGGACACTACCAGCACCAGGCCTTTTCCCATGGCGGCGGGCAGCTGGTAGCAAAGGCTTTTGCCGCCGCCGGTGGGCAGGACGACAAGGCAGTCCCGCCCGGAAAGCGCGGCCTCTATAGCCTCTTTCTGGAGCGGCTTGAAGGTGTCGTACCCCCAGCGCTTTTTTAATATCTCTTCAGGCGCCATACCTATATATTATAGCAGGCGAACCCGACAAGGGCGTGTCGGGGTAATTTTCACTATTTTACCGGAAGTGGTAGTCGCCGTAGCTGTCCCGCCAGAGCAATTTACCGTCCTCGCGCAGTTCAAAACTCTGACATCTTGAGGAAATCTCTTTCTTATTCAGGTATAGCCGCGAATAAGAATCCAGCCAGGCTACGTCGCCGGTCCACTCGGCTACCGAGAACCTGCTGCTATTGCCCAGTTCTTCCTGATTCTTGTAGAGGGCGCCGTAGTTGTTCACCCAGACTACGTCCCCGGTATGCCCGGCTATCTGGTAACGGCTGGCGGCGCCCAGTTCCGTTCCGTTCTTGTACAGCCGTCCGTAATTGTCGCGCCAGGCCACGTCCCCGGTATAGTCGGCCACCGCGAAAGTCTGCGCGCCGCCTATCTCCGAGGAATTCTTATACAGCCTGCCGTAATTATCTCTCCAGAAAACATCGCCGGTATAGAGCGCTATCTCGAAGCTCTGGCCGGAGTCGCCCAATCTAATCGCATTCCTGTAGATATACCCGTAGCTGTCCCGCCAGGCCACGTCGCCGGAGCAGGCGGTTTTGTATGAAGAGACATTGGAGCCGAGCCTCTGCCCGTTCCTGTAAAGGTCGCCGTTCTTTGTGTACATGACTGGCATATTCTTGCAATCCACGGGGAGGGGCACAGTACCAAGAACGCGCTCCGCGGCTACGGGCAGCGGGACTGCCGCCGCCGGCGCTTCCTTAAAGGCATCGGGAAGGCCTAAAGCCTTCGCGTCGGAAAACACCCGGTCTTTCAGCGTGCCGGTCAATTGCGCGTTCGCCGCGCCGGAACCCGCTAAAAACAAAATGCCGGCTAGTATTTGCAGCCCAAAAGTTCTGTTTCTCATTCTATTCTCCTCCTGACCTGATTCGGGAACATTGCGGACTTTCATAGATGATATACACATGTCACTTTAGCGCTTATCCGCGCGCTCTGTAAAAGGCAAAGGTCCCATGAACTATAGGTTAAACGGCCTATCCGTAATTAGGCACAATGGCCTATTACATTAATAGCCCTTGTATGGGTGAATGGGGGACGTTGCTTAAACGCTTAAATGCTCCGCCTTCGCCAATTCCCTACCCTTATGCGCCAGATACGAAGCCGCGCAGGAACTGATTTTAAGAGAAAAAAATTGACAGCTGCGTCAAA
>CAMTWW010000031.1:0-4685 GCA_947085555.1 uncultured Elusimicrobia bacterium
GCAGAAGCCGGGAGCGAGGAATAGTGAAGGGCAGAGCTATGTATTGTTACTTGCGCAAGGAGCGCGGCGGCGCCAGCGGCACGGAATTAATGAAAGAGCTGGGATTATCTTCTGGTACGATTTCTTATCTTGTGCACAAAGGGCGGGAGGTGCGCCAATAACCAAGAAACAAAGCAACGTCCCCTCTACCTCGCGTATGCCTTGCAGAAAAGAGCCAGGCTCCTTTTTCACCTCACCATAATGCTGAATTTCAATAAAAGCGTTAATCCTGGACGTTTAAGGTCGACCAGAAATCAGTAACGTCGTTCTTTAGAAGGGTCTCGCAGGGACCGGAGCAGGCCTGCACCAGGTAAAGATCGTAAGCTTTAACGCCGGCCTTCTGAGCCATCACCCTGAACCTGCGGCCGTGCTTAAGGATAATTTCGTCCTCGCCCTGGTCCACCAGTATCCCTTTTTCCCCGGGGCGGGTCAGATATATAGCGAAGAGCGCGCGCCGTGAAGGTTTAGCCTCGTCCATCTCAACGGCGAAAAAGCGCGCTACGCTGTATGAAAGCGAGGTGGAAATATAACCTTTGTCCACGAATTCTTCACCCAGGGCGAAGGGTTTATCGGCGCGGTAGCCCAGGCCCAGGCCGCGGAACAGGATAAGGTCCGCCGGCAGGGCCGGCACCCTTTTAAATATCCGATCTATACGCCCTACTATGTCTTTGGCGTCTTCGGGCCCGGTGCCGTACCAGTCGTAGGGCGCCGGATAATAGCGCAGGTAGCCGTTTATCTCGCTATAAAAAGTATCGTCCTTGTCGGTGTAGGCCTCAAGGTCCTGCACTTCTTCCTCGGAGGAGCCGAAATAATCAGGGGACGGATAGCCAAGGCTGTCGTAAAGGGCCGTAAAGTCGTAAGCGTGAGCGCCAACGGCCTCGGGAACGATGGAAAGCCGGGGCAGGTACGCGCCGCGGCTTTCAACGGAGCGAACTGTTTCAAGCAGGGAAAGCCCGCCGGAAGCTCCGTCAAAAGAGATGTCCGCGGCTTTCGCGATATTTACGAGAAGCGAGACTAAGACCGCCGCTAAACCGCCCTTCAATATTCTTTTAGAAGTTTTCATGGTCCGGTTCTTTGGCGGCCAGCTGGCGGCCTAGTCGCTCAGTATCGAGGGGTCCGCGAAGCGGTCGCGCAGATTATTGGCGCTGGTAAGCTGCGAGCTGTAGCCGGCCTGCAGGTTGTTATTGTAGAGATTGAAAGTGCTGGCCAGGTTCTCCTCGCCCTTTATGCGCTTGTCGGTCTGGACATTGAGGCTGGCGTAGATATCCTTCACGTTCACCAACTGTATGACCACCTGCATCATGCTTTCGTAGCCCAGGCGGCTCTTGCCTTTGCCGGCCAGCACTTGCGACAGGCGGGCTGATTTTTCCTTCTGGTCAGCGGTATCGCGCACGCTGGCTATGTCGGACACTATGGCCGCCACGTTGCGGCAGAAGGTGTTCACCACGCTGAGGGGGTTGAAGGCATCATCCCCGGCGCGCTCGTAGGAAGCCAGGATCTTGCGGGCGGCCTTCCAGTCATACTTCACCTTGCCCTCGGCGTCTATATTGAGGAGGTGCCGCACTTTGCTCACTATCTCGCGGTCGAGGCCTTCCATCACGTTAAGCACGGCTTTCATTATGGCGACCGCCGGGGCGACGACTATGTCGCGCACCGCTTCCCTGGTGAAGACCAGGGAGAAGGACATCAGCGCCGATTTATACCTCTTGGAATTCACCAACGAGTTTCCTTCGCTGTCGACGCCGGAGGGGTACAGTTCCCAAGCCGCCAGCCTGGGAAACAGTGTGTTCACGTCTATCATGAATTCGCTGTTGATCCCCTCGCCCTGGGCGCCGGCGTACTTGAGAATCTCGTTCATATTCTCCACCATCTCGCGGGCGTCGCGCTCGTCATGCTTTATGTAGCCCTCATAGCGCTGGTAAACCACCGCCGCGTCGGAGACAGCCCCTTCCTTGTCCTCATAGTTGACCACGTAGAAGTTCTGATTGGTGTTATGCTTGAAGATCTTGCCGACGAAGGGGATGTTGATATTGCTGACCGAAGTGTTCCTGGAGGCGTTGTGCACGTGCAGGACCTGGTCGCCGCCGGAGACCTGGTAGCGGTCGTAGCGCTGGCCGGAGCTGGATTCGCGCTGCAGCACTATCGGGAGGACGATGTTCATCGCGTTGGAGTTGCTGTTGAAGTGGTTGGCTCCGGCGAAGGTGGAGTTGAGGCCGAGTCCGTCGCCCGCCACCTGCGCCACGCTATCCAGGGCCTGCTGCCCGGCGGCGGTGTCGTCGAGGGTGGAGAAATCGTTGAAACGCACGCCCATCTCGATCAGGCGCTTGATTATGCTGAGGTCGCCCTTCAGGAATTCCACCAGGCGGGCCACCTGCTCCGGGTTCTTAGTGTCTATGACGAACTCCAGCAGGATCTTCTGACCCTTCGCGCGGCTGGTGGAGAGGCCTAAGCGCAGGGCGATATATTTATTGAATTCCTTGACGAGGTTCTTGTTTATTTCCTTCACCAGGAAGTTCTCGGCCTCGGGCAGGCCTATCATGCCCGCGTCGAAAGAGGTTCCGACCGAAGCGCCCGCGCTTTTGACGGTGATGCGGTCCAGGCGGATGCGCAGGCGCAGCTTGCTGTCGTCCATCTTGAAAAGGGTGACGGAGGGCTTCAGTTCTTTGGAGGCGCTCAGCGAAAAGCCTATGGAGAGCCAGGGCTGCACGGGGTAGCCGATGCCGCCGCTGACGCTCATGTGCAGGCGGGCCGGGAACTTCCAGATCTCGTTGGCCTTCATCTCGGTGATGCGAGTTTCGTTTATCGGGAGGATGGTCTTGATCTTGCGCAGGTCGGCCAGTTTCAGCAGGTTCTTGCAGTACCTGGTCTCTTCGGTCTTGCGGACCACCACCGACTTGCCCTCGAGGCCGCCGGAAAAGCCGATATTGAAGGCGTTGCCGCTGACGTTGAAGATGTCGGTGAAGGTGTGTCCGGCATTTAGCTTCACGCCGACTTCGTCTATCACGGCGATCTTATTGTCGGGGAACTGCTTCATATAACGCTTGAACTTGCCTTCCACCCCGGCGATCTGCCCGATGTCGAACCCCGCATCCAGCGGGATCTGCACGCCTTTGCAGATATCGTCGAAAACGTCGCTTTTCAGGTCTTCCCAGAAATGGAGGAACTCGTTATTGCCGGTAGTGGGCTGGGTGGGCTGACCCTCGGGGGCTTTGGGATCCTGGATATTGGCGCTCTCGGACCGCAGTTCTCCGACCAGGTCGGCCATGGAGCCTTTATTGGCCCCGTCAAAGAAAGTTGAGAAGTCTGCGGAATGGGCTGACATCTGCAAGGCGCAGATCAGCGAGAAGAAGACAGCGGCTAACGTTTTAGAGGAATTATTGTTTGTCATTACCCATAGTTTAACGTAAACGGCCCCTTTTTATAAGAGGCCAAGGGCCTAAATCCCGGAAGTTTTATTGCCTAGGCCCATATAGGCCTGCCAGGGTCCGGAATCTAGGCCATTAGTCCGTATATACATCAGTAAAGACGCGCTTATATAAAGAATACGCGCTTCAAAATGCTACAATCATTTCTTAATCCATATTGTAGCCGGTTCTGCCGGGGCTTTTACATTTTCGTTAATTTGCCGAGGTATACGGAATGCCGTTTAAAAACATAAAAATATTATCGCGCGCGCTGCCGCTCTGCCTTTTTATCGCGGGGCTCGCCCCCGCGGCCGAAGCAGCCGTGTCAAAAACCTCGAAAAGGATATTGCGCCCCCTGAGCGCCGTAACCCAGGTGGCCGCGGATTTCTCCGCGGCGGCGCTTTCTCCCGCCGCCATACAATGGAGCTGGTCTACCGGCACATTCACAGGCATAACGGAGTACCGCCTCTACACCGGAAGCGCAAGCCTGTCCGAGTACCAATCACTGCCCCCGGGTACAAGCTTTTACATTGACTCCGGGCTGGGCGTTAATAAAGTGTACACCAGGTGGCTGAGACTCTACCAGGGCGCCATCCCGGGCAGCGATTCGGAGCATATAGATAAATACACCTACGCCCTGCCGCCGGCCTCCTTCACTTTGTCCGACGTGACGGCCGAAAGCGCCTATATCACCTGGCAGTTCAGCCAGGCCACGGCTTATGCCGTGGAGTCTTCCAGTACCGGCGGGGCAAGTTATGTCCGCATCCGGGACATCTTTGTGCCCTGGCAGACCATTAAGCTGCTGAGCAACAAGAATTACCTGATCCGGATGGGTGCCGTGAACGGCGATAACGAACTGACTCCCGGAAATTACAGCACAATTAGAACGACCACAACCCCCCCGCTGGACGTGATTATGACCGGGGTGGCCCTTTCTTCCTATGTCATACAATGGCAATGGTCCGCTGACGCTTTCGCCGGCTCCGGTATAACGGACTACAAAATCTATCGCTCAACCCTGGCAGCCGCAGGAGCACTTCCGGACGCTACTGACACAGGTGAGATTCTGCAGACGATAAGCGACATCGCTGTGAGTTCCTGGACTGAAACTTTTGTTGACAGTTCAACAATGACCTGGTCGGTGGAGACGAGCACGGTCCCCCTCTTCCCTTCCGCTAATTCCCGGCATACCCGCTGGATGAAGGCCGTGGGAATACTTGAAAGCCAGGGAAGGATTCCGTA
>CAMTWW010000032.1:0-2339 GCA_947085555.1 uncultured Elusimicrobia bacterium
CTCTTCCGATCTAGGCTATCCTGGACCTGCGCACGCGGAACCTGCCGGTAGACGTGGTCACCCTGTCCGAAGAGCTGAAGAAGAGCGGCCGGCTGGAGGAGTTGGGGGGGCAGAAATACCTCTCCGACCTGATGGAGAAGGTCTCCACCTCGGCCCACACCCAGGCCTACGCGCAGATCGTGAAGGAGAAGTCCCTGCTGCGCGAGCTCATCCGCGTCTCCACCAGCATCGTGGAAAAATCCTTCGACGGCGCTGAAGACGTCAACAAGATCATGGATTTCGCGGAGGAGCAGGTGCTGAGCGTGGCCCAGCGCAACACCTCCCTCGGCTTCAGTTCCGCCTCGGAGCTGGCCACGGAAGTGCTGGGCCGCATAGAGAAGAACTATTCCAGCCACAGCGCCATCACCGGCGTGCCTACCGGCTTTACTAAGCTGGACTATATGACCGGCGGCCTGCAGAACTCCGACCTGATCATCCTGGCGGCGCGGCCCAGCCAGGGCAAGACCGCCATGGCCCTCAATATGGCCTACCATGCCTGCGTAGAGAAAAATATCCCCACGGCCTTTTTCTCGCTGGAAATGAACAAATATTCCGTCATGCAGCGGCTCATCTGCTCCGCCGCCCGCGCCGACCTGAGCGGGGTACGCACCGGGCGCCTGGCGCGCGAGACCTGGCCGCAGCTCACCCGCTTCACCGGGGAAGTTTCCAAGTCGCCTCTTTTCATAGACGACTCTCCCGGCCTCAATATCCTCGAGATCCGGAACCGCACCCGCAAGCTGATGTCCCATCTGAAGGCGGAGAACAAGGCGCTGGGCCTGATCATTATAGACTACCTGCAGCTGATCCGCGGCGCCGGCAAGACCGAGAGCCGGCAGCAGGAGGTCTCGGAGATCTCGCGCCTGCTCAAGGACCTGGCCCGCAGCCTGGAAGTCCCGGTGGTGGCGCTTTCCCAGCTTAACCGCCGCAGCGAAGACAAGGCCCGCACCGACAACAGGCCCCAGCTTTCCGACCTGCGCGATTCCGGCTCCATAGAGCAGGACGCCGACGTGGTGGCCCTGATCCACCGCCAGGAATATTACAACCGCACCGATCCCACCCTCAAGAACAAGGCCACGCTTATCATCGCCAAGCAGCGCAACGGCCCGGTGGGCGACGTCGAGCTGGCTTTCTTCCACGAGTACACCAAGTTCGAGAACCCCGCTATCGGCGTCACGGATTCCGCCGTGAACGAAGAGGCCGTGTTCTAGGCGAGCGCTACACTGATGCCTGCCGAGACAACAGCCGCCGCGCGTATCCTGCGCCCGACCCGCGCCGAAATACGGCTTTCAGCCGTAAGGAAAAACCTGCAGAAGCTCAAAAACATAGCCGCGCCGGCGCGGCTGCTTTTCGTGGTCAAGGCCAACGCCTACGGCCACGGCGCCGTCGAGCTCACCCGCCTGGTGGAGCGCGAAAAACTGGCCTGGGGCTTCGGCGTGTCTTCGGTGGAAGAGGGCCTGGCCCTGCGCGCCGGGGGGATAGCGGGCCCAATACTGATCCTGGGCAGCCTTTATCCCTTTGAAAGTTTCGTGGAGGCCCTGAGCGCGGACCTGCTGGTGACCATAGCCAGCCTCGACGCCGCCCGCCAGGTGATAGAGGCGGCCCGCAAGCTCGGGAAAAAAGCCGTCTGCCACATCAAGCTCGAGACCGGCATGGGCCGCATAGGGGCGCGCAAACCGTCCGTGCTCAAGATCTACGACGAGCTTTCTTCTTCGGGCTCCGTCGCCGTGGCCGGCCTGTACACCCACCTTTCCAGCGCGGACACGGATCCGGACTATACCGGGGCGCAGCTTTCTATTTTCAGCGAGACCGCGGGCGAGCTGCAGGCCCGCGGGGCGCGCTGGCTCCTCTTCCACGCGGCGAATTCCGCCGCCACGCTCAATTATCCCGTAAGCCGCATGGACCTGGCGCGCTGCGGGATAGCGGCCTACGGCCTGGCCGAAGGCTTCGAATCCGCCCTGTCGCTTAAGAGCAGCATCGTCTTCATCAAGAACGTGCGCGAGGGCGCTTATATCAGCTATAACAAATCTTTCCGGGCGGAGCGGCCCCTGAAGATAGCCACCATCCCCGCCGGCTACGGCGACGGGTATCTACGCCGTTTTTCAAACAGTGCGGACGTGCTGGTAGGCGGCAAGCGCTGCCGCGTACTAGGCAATGTCACCATGGACATGACCATGGTGGACGTCACGGCCGTGAAGGACGCCGCCGTCGGGTCGGAGGCCGTGCTGCTGGGCCGCCAGGGCGCGGAGGAGATCACGGCGGTTGAGCTGGCCGGCCTGGCCGACACGATAACCTATGAGATA
>CAMTWW010000033.1:0-5581 GCA_947085555.1 uncultured Elusimicrobia bacterium
GAGTAGCCGCGCACGGTCTCGGCCCCGCCGATGAAGTAGCGCTCGTAGACCGGCACTTTTTTCGTGTCCCCGAAGCGGCCTACGAAGCCGAACCTGTTGCCGATAGCCAGCACGAAGGGGTAGTCGTCTATGGAGAACAGCTTGAGGTTGTAGCTGGAGGAGAAAGTGGGCTTGTAATAGTTCACGTCGCCCTGCAGCAGGCCGCCGGCGTACTCCACGCCTATGGAATTCTTGGTGCCGCGCGTGGGGTCCCAGACATTATCGCGGGTGTCCCGCGCGAATTCCAGGTAGATGGAAGAGGTCACGCTGGTCCCCGCTGACAGCTCGGACCGGTACAGGGCGTCCACATCGCTGATGCGCACCTTCTCGAAAGTATAGGCGGTGGTCAGGCGGTACTTATCGTCCTCGAAGCGCGGCCCGAGCGTCACCTTGCCGCCGGTGCGGCGTTCGGTGTAGGCCGAGATGCTGTCCTGGTAGGGCTTGTAGCGGCGCGTATTGAAGACGTCTATCCCCAGCGAGGTGGGGTGGCTGCCTATCCAGGGCGTGGACCAGCTGAGGTAGTAATCCTGCACCCGCCTGCCGAAGTTCCACGACAAGGAGGTTTTGTAGGCCCTGCCGAACAGGTTCAGGTGGGAGAGCGAGAGTGTGCCGACGAGGCCCTGGTTGGAGGAGACGCCGGCGCCCGCCGTCAGCATACCGGGCTTGCCTTCGACTATGTCGAACACCAGGTCAACCTTATCCGGGTCCGCCGTGGGGTTTATCACGGGGCTGACATCGTCGATGAAGCCCAGGTTGAAGATCCTTTCCTGGCTGCGGCGTATCTTGGAGGAGCTGAAGACCGCGCCCTCTTTCTGGGTAATCTCGCGCTTCAGCACGTAGGACTTGGTCGCCTTGTTCCCTTCCACGTCTATGTGGCCCACGAAGATCTGCGTGTTCTCGGTGATGGAGAACGTGACGTCCGTCTCGCCGGTCTTCTCGTTGTAGGTCCGGTCCGGGAGCAGCGAGGCTTTCAGGTAGCCCTTGTCGGCGTATTTGTCCTGTATGGCCCGGACGGTGTCGTTGAAGCGGTCCTGGTTGAAAACCTTGCCCCGGCGGTATTCCACGGCCGGGTTCAGCTCGCTGGGCAGGTAGACGGTGTTGCCGGTGAAGAAGGTGGCGCCGAACTTCTGCCTGTTCCCTTCCGTGACCGAGATCTTTATGGTCACGCTGGAGCGCTCCGCGTTGAAGGTGGAAGAAGTGTCGGTTATCTTAAAGTCGGCGTAGCCGTTGTTCTTATAGAAGTCGGTAAGCGCTTTAAAGTCCGCGTCCAGGTCCTGCGGGGAATAGATCTTTTTCGGCCTGTTCTTCAGCTTACCCAGCAGTTTCTTATGCTTGAAGGCGGCCGCGCCTTCCAGCGCCACGGCGGCCACCCGCGCCTTCTTGCCTTCTACTACGGTAACCGTCAGGAAGGCCAGCGAGGCCGCCGTGTCAAAGCGGACTTCGTAATCGGTCCTGGCGTCTATATAGCCCTTCTCGCGGTACTTGTCGGCTATCTTTATCAGGTCTTCCCGGATCTTCAGTTCGTCGAAGAAGTCCTTTTCCTTCAGCGTCATCTCGTCCTTGACGGCTGATTTGGACAAGCCCCTGGCGCCGGTCACGGTTATGGTCTTGACCAGCGGCTTTTCCGAGATGATATAGGTGACGCGCACCGGAACGGAGGAGCCGACGGACTCGGCCAGCTTAGGCGTGAGCGGGCGGCCCGGCAGTTCTTCTATGTCCACGGAAACTTTTTCCACGCTGCCCAGGGCGAGGATGGCCTCGATATCATCATTTACGAAATCTTTGAGATAAAGCCGGCCCTTTTTCGCCTTCCCGGCCCTTATGACAGCTTTGGCCTTGAGGTTGACCTGGCCTTTAGCGGCGACTTCCGCCACTTCCCAGGGGCCGGCGGAGAGGGATGAGGGATGAGGGATGAGGGATGAGGCCGGGTCCGCGGACATGCCGGGCAGGGCCGGGGAATCGGCCTGGGGCTGGGCAAGGCCATGGCTTATCAGCCACTCTTTAAGCTGGTCCGGGGCTGGGGCTTCCCCTACTGTCTGCGCCGCGGCGTTGAAACCGAGGGCCGCCGTAAGTAGAAACATGGTGAAAAAAAATTTCATAGCTGTCCTTGAATAAAAATCCCGGCTGGAACCGTCTCCGGCGCCGGTTTGTATACAGATATCTTACTATTTTTGGGCGCCCGATATAAATCCGCTTTTCCGGTTTTTATGCTAAAATTAGCGGACTGGGTATTGACTACATTATGGAGAAAAAATGAAAAAAGTATATATCCTGGACACCAACGTTCTTATCCACGACCCCCTTTCCTTCACTAAATTCGAAGACAATACCGTGGTGATCCCGATCTCCGTCATAGAGGAGCTGGATAATTTCAAGCGCGCGGGCGACGAGCGCGGCAAAAGCGCGCGCATAGTTTCCCGTAAGCTGGACGAGTTCCGGGCCAAAGGCAAGCTGAACGCCGGCGTGAAGACCGAGGCCGGCGGCACGCTGATCGTGGACCTGGACCACGTGCAGGTGCTCCCGAAAGAATTCAAGCTGCTGGAGATGGACAACCGCATCCTCAATACCGCCTACTGGTACCAGCAGAAAAAGAACAACACCTTCCTGGTCACCAAGGACATAAACCTGCGCCTGAAGGGCGAAGCCGTCGGCCTCAGCACCGAGGATTACGAGGCCGGCAAGGTGAACGTGGACGAGCTGTACCCGGGCCTGATCTCCCTAGAGGTGTCCGCGGCGGACGTGGATAAATTCTACAAGGACCATGTCATAAACAGCCCCGCCAAAGACCTCTCTCCCAACGAATTCGTGGTCCTGCACGCCAAGGGCGACCCCAAGAAATCCGCCATCAGCCGCGTCGACCCGAACGACAACTCGAAACTGAAGGCGCTCAGCCCCGAACCCTCCCCCTGGGGCATACGCCCGCTGAACAAGGAGCAGCGCTGCGCGATGGAGCTGCTGCTGGACGATTCCGTGAAGCTGGTTACGCTGATGGGCCTCGCCGGCAGCGGCAAGACGCTGGTCACCCTGGTCTGCGGCCTGCAGAAGTCCGTAGAGGAAAGCGTCTACCGCAAGCTCATCATCTGCCGCCCGATCGTGCCCGTGGGCAAGGATATCGGCTTCATCCCCGGGACGAAGGAAGAGAAGCTTTCCACCTGGATGGGCGCCATCTACGACAACCTGGAGTTCGTGATGGACAAACGCCACCAGGAAAGCGCCCTGGAGAAATTCGAATACCTGCTGCAGAACGAGAAGATAGAGATAGCCTCCGTGACCCATATCCGCGGCCGCTCGCTGCCCAAGCAGTACATGATAGTGGACGACGCGCAGAACCTGACCCCGCACGAGATAAAGACCATCCTTTCCCGCGCCGGCGAAGGCACCAAGGTGGTGGTGACCGGCGACCCGTACCAGATAGACAATCCTTACCTGGATATCGCCTCGAACGGCCTCACCTACATCGTAGACCGGATGCGCGGCCAGAAGCTCTACGGCCACCTGACCTTCACGAAAACCGAGCGCAGCCAGCTGGCCGCCCTGGTGGCGGAGCTGCTGTAATAATAAGGTAATTTATAATTGCGCTATTGAAATAATTGATTTCCTGTGCTATACTATTATTGCTATATAAACGGTTCCTGAATATGCAGCGTTGTCCAGCTGCGAGGGGGTAGTTTTATGGAA
Source organism: uncultured Elusimicrobia bacterium (assembly GCA_947085555.1). GTDB lineage: Bacteria > Elusimicrobiota > Elusimicrobia > Elusimicrobiales > UBA9959 > UBA9959. The sequence continues at coordinate 3,718 of CAMTWW010000033.1, forward strand.
ACTATAGACTTGAATATAAATCTCACATTCGGCCGGAAAAGCGTGTTTTTGCTGCTGGTTCTTTTTTTTCTCTGCTGGCGTCCCGGCTTTATCGGCTCTGAAAACCTCACACTCACCACGTATTACCCCGCCCCCTACGGCGGCTATGTCAGCATCCTTACCACCGGCCAGACGCAGTTAGCCCGCAACGCCGGCAGTGTGCTCATCGGCACGGGCGTGGCGGCCGCTAAATTCCATGTAGTCGGCACTTCCCGCATGGACGGCGCCTTGGCAGTCAACGGCGCCTTCACCCTTGTGAACGGGACCCAGGCGAATAACAGGGTACTAACCTCGAACGCGGTTGGCCTCGCCACTTGGGCTGCCGGCGGCGGCCCCATCCTCTGCTTATGGCGGAATTACAACGTGGGGTCTACGACGGCTTGCACCAGCACCACTGGCACAAGTGTGGTGATGGCGGCTAGGTCTGGCGGGATGATACGGAATCTCTGGGCGCCCCCGACTAGCGGTCAAATGTTCTGCTGCGACATAAGGCCTTAACCCGGCTGGCTCCGGTAGGTTCCCTGTTAAAGGAGTTATTGTTTTTACTATGAAGATACAAATAAAAGTTGACCTGAGTGTTTATCCTTTGGATTGCGTTTATGCTGCGGCTTACACCTTCTCCAAAGACGCTTTTGTGAAGCTGGGCAAAGGAAAAAAAAATTCCCTGCTGGTGGAACTGGCGGCTAAGAACGGGAAGTTCCCGGCTGGAAGGGACCTGCCCGGTGAGTTCGGCAATGAGCTCCTTCACCACGCCTTCCGCCTTAAACTGGCGGGGGCCAACCAGTCCCTGCGCGAAAAGATAGTGGTGCAGGCGCTGATTTCGGCGCAGCCCCGCGCCGCGGAACCGGCCGGCGGCCCCGCCGTCCTGGACGCGGAGCTTGAGAAGGAAATAGAGAAGCTTCTCAAAGAGGCCGGCAACGAGAACTATAAAGACGATTCGCTCGGCATAGGCGTACCCTGGGAAAAAAGCAAAAATGCCAAAAAAACAAAAAGAAAAACTAAGCTTCAACGCTAAAAAAACCGGTTTTTTCCGTTACAAGAAACTCGGCCCGGACTATTTGGTCACCAACGATATGGGCGAGTACGAGTTCGTCGCCCCCGCGGCATTCCTGGCGCTGGCCGGCGGTACGCTTAAACCCGGGTCGGCGGACTATAAAAGGCTGTCGGGGAAGGGCTTTGTCCGCGACTACATGGATTTCGCCTCCCTGAGCGGGCGCTGGCGCAAAAAGAACGAGTTCCTTTTCAGCGGGCCAGCTCTGCATATACTCGTGCTGACCCGCCGCTGCAATCACTCCTGCGTCTATTGCCAGGCCACGGCCGTTAAATCCGGGTCCGGCCTGGATATGACGAAGGAAACCGCCGGCAAGGCGCTGGATGCCATTTTCGCTTCTCCCGCCAAGTCCCTCAATATAGAATTCCAGGGCGGGGAGCCTTTCCTGAACTGGCCTGTGCTGGAGTACACGGTCAGGGAAGCCAAGGCCCGGCTTAAGACTTCCGGTAAGAAAGTCGGGCTCTGCGTCGTCACCAACCTTTCCGGCATGACGGCCGGACGCCTTGATTTCCTGCTGAAGAACAATGTGGCTGTCTGCACCTCCCTCGACGGGCCCGAGGAGCTGCACAACCAGAACCGCGCCTGCTCCGGGTTTAGCAGCTATAAGACGGTGGCGAAGTGGTGGAAGCTGATAAAGAAGAGAACCTCCCGGACCAGGAACGGCCCGGACGCCCTGCTGACCGTGACAAAGCAGTCCCTTGGGCGCCATAAGGAAATCGTGGACGAGTACGCGCGGCTGGGGGCCAGGGGAATCTTCCTCAGGTTCCTCAACCC
>CAMTWW010000034.1:0-13023 GCA_947085555.1 uncultured Elusimicrobia bacterium
ATCGTCGCTAGCAGGCACCTTACAGATGGTTGGGCTCGTGGTTGGCTCCACCGCCTGCCAATTGTACGTGGTGTACCGTGCGTGGATGCCGTTGTCAGTGTTCTTTGGCGGATGCGGCGTCTTTTGCTTTGCCTATGGGCATTATAGCGGAAAATCTTACGCCGGAGACCCCGAGTTCGCCCAGGCAGAAACTCTTAAACTCTTCCACGCGCCCCGAGGTGCTGTTCTGCACCATTGTGGTTATATAAACAGGCACTTTCGCGGCTACGAAATGCTTTATCCCCCGCAGCGACTTCTTAAAAGCTCCGGCGCCCCGTATAGCGTCGTGCGTATCTTCGAAGAAGTCCAGGCTGACGAGCGCCTTGGCAACGCCGGTTTCCGCGAACAGGGCGGCGGTTTTTTCATCGGCCAGGACGGCGTTCGTCATTACGCACACACGCAGCTGGCGCGTGGCGGCCTTCCGCAGCGCTTCCGGGAGCAGGGGATTTAATAACGGCTCACCGCCGTTGATGACCAGGTTGACCGGCTCCAGCGCGTCTATCCCCGCAAAGATATCGTCCAGCGCCCCGCGCCCCATATCCTTCTGTGACAGGGCGGAAAAACAATGGGCGCAGCGCAGATTGCAGCGGCCGGTAAATTCCAGTTCCACCAGATTCAAGAGGCTTTTTTTCTTAACGGGGATGAGGCGGTCCTCCCGCCTGCCCGTATCTTCTCCCGCTATGCCCTTGGCGGCCAGTTTGTTGTAGATAAACTTTTCTTTTTCCGTCATTTCCGCCGCAGAGAGGCGGGTAGCCATGCTATTAAGGACGCCGACCGCCTCGGCGTTCATCCGGACCTTGTAGCCGCTGGCCGTGTGGTGCAGCCAGATGTCGTTCTGCAGATATTTAAGGACGCTGTGCTTGATTAGCATGGGCTAAATATAAGGGAGGGCAGCCACTGCAGGTCTTCGCGTTAGCTCCGACTTGCAGAGGCTGCTCCTCTTTTCCTTCTACTTACTCACCTAGTCCCCTTCCTCGTCACAACCGGTCTCGGGGCAGTGAGGCTTGCTCACAACGGCAACCGCAACTTCATTGTGTTCTTCGAACAACATGCGTCACCTCCGTTGCTTTTCACTTCTCCCGGGCCTGTACAAGCCGGCCCGGAAATCTTCGGCTCACTTCTTTTCCACCAGGTTCATCCCGCACTTGGGGCACTTGCCCGGTTTGGCGGCTTCGGCGCAGCCCATGGGGCAGGCATAGGGTTTCCCGGCTTCCTTTTTTTTTGCCAGGAACTTCCCGGGGTTTTTTATGAATGACGTGTCGCAGCCGGGGCAGCAGAAGTAATAATTCTTGTCCTTGTAGGAAACTGAGGGCGTTTCTTCCGTCACTTTAAACTTCTCGCCCGTAACGGGGCAAACCGCTTCCTGTCCCGCTTCCTCTTTGGTTACTTTGCGCACGGCCGCTTTTGCCGCCTTCGCCTTCCCTGCGGTTTCAGCGCCTTTCTTAGGCGCCGGGCTTACTTTATCCTTTTTTTCCGTCGCATGCCGGCCATGGTCATGTCCCTTATGCGCATCCTCTTCGGCAAAAGCCGGAGAATAAGCGAGTGTTACGGCGACTGCCAGCAGCAGTGTCATTTTTCTTTTCATTGTTTCCTCCAGAAGTTAGCTTAAGCGAAAAGGCCGATCCCTTTCGTGTTTTCTAAAACGAAAATACGGCGCCGATACCGAGCACCCTGGTATGGCCGAACCCGGCATCCGCCACCAGGCTGAGCTTATCCGAGACGCTGTACCGTATACCGGCCAGGCCCGCCAGGCTGCCCTCCTGCTCCCCGGTTAATTCGGTCCCGGTTTTGCTATTTCTCAACCGGTTCTTACCGGAGTAAGCACGCAGGCCGGCGTAGAGAGCGGTCTTTGAGGTTAAGGCAGTTTCACCTATAAATAAAGCCTGAAGTTCCGCTATTCTGAACGTCTGGTCAACAGCCCCGGTCTCGTCGCGGTCCAGGTAGCCCAGCGAGTGCGAATGACTTACTGCCGCAAAAAAATCCACAGGGTCTAGGAACCGCGGCAGCTTATAGCCGAGGCCGACTCCGAGAATAAGGCCGCCGTTGCCGCTCAGTTCCCTTGCCTGGCTGGTGAGTTTCGTGGCTGAAGGCAAACCTATCTGCGCGTTAAGGACAAAACCCCTCCCTAGCGGTTTTCCCAGTTTGAGTATAAGCGCCTGCTGTCGGAGATCGTATGTGTCGCCCCCGATACTCTCATGACTCCAGGCCGAAGCGCCCAGCAGGGTAAGATTCAGCCTGGACGAATCTGCCATGGGTATGCTGCAGCAGGCCCCGGAGGCAAAGACTGTTCCCGTGAAAAGCGACAGCGATAGAACCGGCAGGGCCAGGATGGCGTGTATTTTTTGCGTAATCAGTCCTGCAACTTTACCGGGACGCAGAGGTTTTCCGCCTCTTTGGCGGCCCTGCCGCAGCCGGAGCAGATAAATTGCGCGTTTTTAGCCGCCTCTTTTACGGCTTCAAAAGCGGTTTTATCCGCCATGAGGTCGCACAGGTGTTTTTTTGAGCAGCAGTCTTTTTTTGTCTCTTCCATGAGGTTTCTCCTTTTTACCAGCTAAACAGTTCAATGCGTGTGTTCAGTGTCTTTTACCTTTTCCGGCGCAACGCTCTGCACGGCTGAGGTAGATACCGCGGTAGAGGTGGATACCGCTATTTCAGGCGTAGCGTGTTTATTGTGTTTGTGCCCCTTTCCGTGTCCGCCAAAAAGGAACATCGCTCCCATCATCGCCGCCATAAGAATTATTGCAGCTGTTGTCATTTTATTCTCCTTTCTCAAGGACTTTCCTTATTTTTTCTCCACCAGGTTCATCCCGCATTTGGGGCATTTTCCGGGTTTATCACCTTCGTATTCTCCCATGGGGCAGACATAGGTCTTTAAAACCCGTTTTCCCGCCGGCTTGCCGTCAACTCCGGAACCGGCCGTAGGGATTACCGTCTTTAGAAACTCGTCCAGTTCTTTCTCCGTCCCTGGGAAGGGCGGCATGGGTTTTTTGGGTTCTTTTAACAGTTTTTTCAGCTCATCTTTCGGATGATGTCTCAGGTGCTCGTCAAGCGCGGGGCCGACTTTACCGCCTTTGCCTTTGTATTTATGGCAGAGGAGACAGTTGTATTTTTGTAGCGCCGTTTTTACCGCTTTCTCCCGCATCCTGCCGCCGCCTTTCATTTCCTTTGAGCGACCGGCATTAACTGCAGCCTCCTGTTCCTTTTCTACCGCGACAGGGGCCTGCTCCGCGCCGGCGGCGGCAGGACTCGCGGAATGCCCGCCGTGGGAATGGTCCCCATGCTGGGCGGCGGCGTAAAGCGCGCCCCAGAAGCCCGTTAAAAAAACAACCGCCGCCGCCAGTTTCATCTTTTTCATTTTTTCTCTCCTCCGTACGCTTAGGAAACGCCTGCGTACTGCTGTGTGTCGCAACTATCTATAAGGACTGCACTCACACCAGCAAAAGCGCGATTCTTCTGATTAGCGCGCACATTCCGTCTTATACTGGTTATCTGAAACTGATCCCAAGCGACCATACGTCTGCGCTGACTATGTTTTTTCCCGACAAAATCCTGTTATAGGAAGCTAGAAAATTCCAGGGGCCGTTTATTGCTTTTTGCACGCTAAAGCCGGCGTTAAGAAAATCCTTTTGAACTCCACTTCCGGCGCCCTTGACGCCATTAAGCGAAGGGATGAGCAGCCATCCCTGAGCCGGGGCAAGACCCAACTGTCCTCCGAAGATTATTTCATCGGCGATGCCGCCCTGGCGGTATCGGTATCCGGAATTAGCGGCAATGTAAGTTCCACTTTTTAAACTTTTTGTCAGAAAGCCCTGCACTTCATAGTCAACCTGGCCGTCTCCGAATCCGCTTACAACTTTATAATTGCCTGGAACCTTGGCTCCCATGAGCACAGCCGGGGAAAATCCTTTAATGTCATTGAAGCGGTAACGCGCCCACCCGTACACGTCCCCGAGGCTTGTCCAGCCGTCGTTTTGCAGGTCATTTGCCAGATTGGAACGCTGAAGCGGCAGGAAAGCCGAGAGGCTCCACCGGCTGGTAAGCGAGTATTCTCCGAAAAGATTCAATCCCCGGTTGGTGAACCGTCCATTGTTGTCCAGCGCTTTCCGGGCACCGCTGGCGTCATAGCTGGACCCGGAGGTCAGATATGACCCGAATATCCACCCGCGCCAGTCGCCGCTTTTTCCCTCCCAAGGCCGGTCGGGTAGCTGGCCGCTCCTGACGGTGGCCGCTCCTCCCTGGTGATGAGCCGGCTCCGCCCGCGAAGCCGCAGGGTATGCGGCAATAAAACCCGCAAGAAACATGTGTGTGTATATTCTCATCTTTTCCCGTTTCAATTGAAGCCGTTCTCTTTCTTCTTCCACAGGTAGAAAAGCACTGGGTACACCAGCAGCTCCAGCGCGAAGCTGGTGAATATGCCGCCCACCATCGGAGCCGCTATGCGTTTCATCACGTCGGCGCCGGTGCCGAGCGCCCACATGATAGGCACCAGCCCTATAAAGGAGGTCATGACCGTCATCATCTTGGGGCGCACGCGCTTGACCGCGCCATGCACCACGGCCTCCTCAAGGTCCAGGCTGTTGTTTATTTTGCCCTGGCGCTTCATATCTTCGTAGGAGATGTCCAGGTACATCAGCATGAACGTTCCCGTTTCTGCGTCCAGGCCCATAAGGGCTATCATGCCCACCCAGACCGCTATAGACATGTTATAGTCCAGCAGGTAAAGGAACCAGACAGCCCCGATAAGAGAGAACGGTACGGCCAGTAAAACTATGCCGGTCTTAACGGCCGATTTGGTATTCATGTAGATGAGCAGGAAAATTATGCCCAGGGTCAGCGGCAGCACCAGTTTAAGCCGCTCGCGCACCCGGGTCATGTTTTCGTACTGGCCGCTCCATTGCAGGGAATAGCCGGTGGGAAGTTTCAGCTTCCCGGTTAGGTGTTTTTTTGCCGCCTTCACATAGGTGCCTATGTCCACGCCCTCTATATCTACATAAACGTACCCCGACAGCAGGCCATTCTCGTTGCGGATCATGGCCGGGCCCTGCCTGAATTCCAGGTCCGCGATCTGGGCCAGCGGCACATTAATTCCCTCTCCCGTAGTGATGAGCACTCTCTTAAGTTTCTCCAGGTCGTCCCTGAAGTCCCTGGCGTAGCGGACATTTATGGAATAGCGTTCCCGGCCCTCTACCGTGGTGCTGAGGTTCTGGCCGCCGATGGCCGTCATCACGGCCATCTGGGCCTCGCCTATAGTAAGGCCGTAGCGGGCCAGCTCGCCCCGCTTCAGGACAAAGTCCAGGAAATAGCCGCCGGCCGTGCGCTCGGCGAAGACGCTGCGCGTGCCCGGCACTTCCCGCACCAGCTTTTCTATCTGCATGCCCGTTTCTTCTATCTTCGCGAGGTCCGAGCCGAAGATCTTTATGCCGATGGGGGTGCGGATGCCAGTCGTCAGCATGTCAATGCGCGCCTTGATGGGCATGGTCCAGGCATTGGAAACTCCGGGGAAACGCATCTGGGAGTCTATATCGCTTATCAGCTCCTCCCAGGTGATCCTGTCATACCAGACCGGGCGCAGCAATTTCTGCAGGAATTCTGGCGCCCAGGCGGAATACCAGCGGTCTTTTTTGCGCCATTCCTCGTGGGGCTTAAGCACCGCAACCGTTTCCATCATGGAGAAAGGGGCAGGGTCCGTGGAGGTGTCGGCCCGGCCCGCCTTGCCGTATACCCGCTCCACTTCCGGTATCGTCTTGAGTATCCTGTCCTGGGTCTGCATCAGCTTCTGCGCTTCAGTCACGGAAATGCCGGGCATAGTGGTAGGCATGTAGAGGATGGTGCCTTCGTTTAAGGCGGGCATAAATTCGGAGCCGAGTTTTAAATATACCGGCACTGTTGAAAGCATCAGTATAAGCGTCCCTATCAGCACCCGTTTGGGATGCTCCAGTGTCCAGCGGCAGATCGGCTCATAAATCTTATGCAGGCGTTTCGAGATCGGATGCTTCTCCTCCGGATAATACTTGCCCACGGTGACGGCATTGTAGATGTTTGAGATCCAGAGCGGTTTGAAATGGACATAATCCATGCGGGTAAACATCATTCTGAGCGCCGGGTCCAGCGTAATAGCCAGTACGGCCGCCACGAACATCGTGAGATTTTTTGTATAAGCCAGCGGCTTGAACAAGCGCCCTTCCTGATCCACCAGCGTGAAGATCGGCAGGAAGGCTACCGCTATAACCAGAAGCGAGAAAAACACGGACGGGCCCACTTCCTGCATGGCTTCAAGCCGCACCTTGTGGAAATCGCCCTGGCGGCCCGTACTTTGCCAGTGCTCGAGCTTTTTATAGGCGTTCTCCACCTCCACTATACACCCGTCAATAAGTACGCCTATGGAGATGGCAATGCCGGACAGCGACATGATGTTGGAGGAAACACCGAAGAAATACATAGGGATGAAAGCGAGCAGCACCGCCACGGGAATGGTCACGATGGGGATGACGGCCGACGGGATATGCCAGAGGAAGACTAGGATCATCAGGCTGACTACCAGCATTTCCTGGGCAAGCTGTTTTTTAATGGTGGCAATGGCCCTGTTGATCAGGCCGGACCGGTCATAGACCGGTATTATTTCCACACCTGGGGGCAGGGAGGGCTTCAACTCATCCAGCCTCTCCTTGACCCTTTCAATCACCTTAAGGGCGTTTTCATTGTGGCGCATCACCACTATGCCGCTTACCGCATCGCCCTCGCCGTCCAGGTCGGCCACGCCGCGGCGCATTTCGGGGCCCACCTGCACCGAGGCGATATTTTTTACCAGCACCGGCGTGCCGCCGGGGCCGCGCGCCACCACTATATCCTCTATATCCTTGACCGATTTGGCGTAGCCCTTGCCGCGGATCATATACTCCGCGCCGGAAAATTCTATAAGCCTGGCGCCTGTTTCCTCATTGCCTTCTTTCACCGCTTTCAGTACCGTTTCTATCGGTATTTTATAGGCGGCCATGGCATTGGGGTTGAGGCTTACCTGGTATTGCTTCTGGAACCCGCCTATGGCCGCCACTTCGGCCACGCCCTGCACGCTCTGCAGCTGGTAGCGCAGGTTCCAGTCCTGCAGGCTCCTGAGTTCCGCCAGGTCCAGCCCGCCGGTTTTATCCACCAGGGCGTACTGGTAAACCCAGCCCACGCCGGTGGCGTCGGGACCCAGCTCCGTCTTAACGCCCTCCGGCAGCTGCGGGAGTATCTTGCTTAAATATTCCAGCACCCGGGCGCGGGCCCAGTAAATATCCGTGCCGTCCTCGAAAATAACGTAGACATAGGAGAAGCCGAAATCCGAGAAGCCGCGTATGGTCTTTACCTTGGGCAGGCCCAGCAGAGAGGTTATTACCGGGTAGGTCACCTGGTCTTCTATAATGTCCGGCGAGCGGTCCCAGCGGGAATACACTATGACCTGCGTGTCGGAGAGGTCCGGGATGGCGTCCAGGTTTATGTTCTTAACGCAGTAAAACCCGCCCAGTACGGCGGCCAGCGAAATCAAGATCACCAGCGCCCGGTTTTCCGCGGAAAAAGCGATTATATTTTTAAGCATAAAGTTCTGGTGCGCTAATTTCCCGCCGGGGCTTTCATGCGGGACTCGGAATCCACCAGGAAATTGCCGGAAGTCACCACCAGGTCGCCCGCCCTGAGCCCTGAGATTATTTCGGTGAACCCGTCGGCTTTAAAGCCGGTTCTCACTTCCCGCGGCTCCAGGTTCCCCTCGCCAATGTCGACGAAGACCAGGCTGCGGGCGCCGGTGTTTATTATGGCGTCGGGCGGCACAGCCAGCCTGGAGCCCAGCGCGACCTTTATCTTTATCTCGGCGTACATGTCCGGCTTCAGCATTTTATCGGGATTTTCCACTTCGGCCCGGATCCGTAAAGTGCGGGTCTCGGCAGAGAGGATGGAGTCCACGGCCTTGATCACGCCGCGGAAGACCAGGCCGGGATAGGCCGCCACAACGGCTTCCAGCTCCTGCCCCGGCTTTATCAGGCCGATCTCGTATTCATAGATCTGCGAATACAGCCAGGCCCTGTCGCCGGGCAGCAGCAGGCTGGCATAATCTTCCCCGGAATCGTGTATCCCTTTTAACTGTTCGTCGGAAAGCCCCATCTGCCTCAACCGCAGTTCCGAGGCCCTGACCAGGGCGTCGGCCCTTTCGCGTATTTCCGGCCGGGCGCTTGCCTGTATCTTGTCCCTGGTTATTATGGCCTCCCGGTATTCGGCTATCGCCTGGTAGAGGTCCGGGTCGAAAGCCACCTTGCCGGAGCTTAACACCGCGCGGGTAAGATTGCGGTAGGCCGCCCGGGAAGTCCTTACGCCGATCATCTGCTTTTTAGCCGAATCCAGCGTGACGGGGGCCCTGCCCTCCACTACTTTCATTCCTTCGGTCTTTTTAGCCGGAGCCTCCTCGCTTTTCACGAGGTTCATGCCGCAGATAGGGCAGGAATCTGTCTTCTTGTCGGAGATATAAGTGGGATGCATGGGGCAGTAATAGGTGTCTTTTTTTACCGGGGCCTTTTCGCTTTTCACCAGGTTCATGCCGCAGATGGGACAGGAATCGTCCTTCCGGTCGGAGATAAACTCCGGGTGCATCGGGCAGTAATAAGAGTCCTTCTGCCCGGCGGCGTCTTGCCCGGAGTGGCCGCGGTAATATTTTATCCCGAGCGGGACTGCGGCCAGCAGCAGAAGGCCGAGGATAATCAAAACTGTCTTTTTGGTTCTCATTTCATCTCCCCTGATAACTGCTCTACGCGGGCGAGCCAGACCTGGTAGTCGACTACGTAGCGGTAATACTCCATCCGGAAATCCAGCAGCGTGCGCTGCGCGTCCAGCAGGTCCATAAAATCTGTCTTGTCGGCCTGGTAGCCGCTTTGGGATATTTTCAAGGCGCCCTCCGCCTGGGGTACCACGCTGGCGCGGTAAAGGTCCAGCAGCCGCAGGCTGGTCCGCGCTTTAATGTCCGCTTCCCTCAGGTCGGAGGCCAGTTCATTGCGGGCCGCCCTGTATTCCGCGTGGGCCATCTCCTTGTCGGCGCCTGCTTCCTTCACCATTTCCTTTTGTCTGGAGAACCAGAGCGGCACGGTCAGGCCCAGGGAGACGTCGTAGGTGTTGTTCATGTCGGAGCCTGGAGCTTTCCTCTTCCGGTAAAGCAGCATGAAATCCGGCAGGTATTCGGCTTTAGAAAGCGAGAGGCGGCGCTCGGCCTGGCTGACTTTAAGGGAGTAGGCCTTCAGCCCGGGGTTGGAGGCCAGGGCCGCCGCGCGCAGTTTTTCGTAGGCGGGGCCGGCCTGCGAAGGCTCAAGCTCCTGCGGCTCCGGCAGGGGCGCCAGCGTGTCCCTGTCCATCAGCGCGTTAAGCATGGCGGCGGCGGTTTCTTTTTCCTGTTTAACCGTTACCAGCATATTGAGCGTCCGTGAAAGTTCCACCTGCGCTTTTATCGCGTCGCTCTGCGAGGCTTTCCCTACCGAATACTTGGTCTCGGCGATCTTCGAGAATCCGCGCAGGAGTTCCACCGTCTCCTTGTAGATAAGCTCGGCCTTGGAGGCCATATAATATTCGTAAAAAATCGCCTTGGTCCTGGCAGTCAGTTCCCGCTCTTTAGCTTCGTAAAGGGTGGAGTAAAAAGCGTGCTCGTCCTTGGCGATATCCCTGCGCAGCAAAAGTTTGTAGGGGTTGTCTATCTCCTGGCTGATGGAGACGTTCCTTTCCCCCGCGTCGTTCAGGAAGCTTTTTCCCGACGGCGTGTACATGCGTTCGAACTCAATTACAGGGTCTTTGAGTATATATGCCTGTTTTATCCGGCTTTTATAGGCCAGGGTAACGGCGGCCGCAGCTTTGAGGTCGGGATTGTTTTTTTGGACTTCCGCCAGCACGTCGGCCAGGTTCAGGGCAGCGCCGGCCTGGGCGCAGGCGCAGGAAATAAGCAGGATAGCGGCGGCAGCTGATTTCATAGGATATAGCCTTACTTCGTAACTACTCATGTAGACAGAATTCAGTAGTCGGAATTCAGAATGGTGGAGCCTTTCTCGTAGACGGCGTTCTTATTCTGACTCCTGAATTCTGACTTCTGGCTACCTGAGTAGTTACCTTACTTCGCCAGTTTCGCGGCCAGGCTGTTCAGCGCCGGCATATGGTAAAGGAAAACGGCGCTCAGCACCAGCAGGTAGCCGAGCCCGGTTATTACTGCGGCTTTAGCGAGTTTCTGCCCGCGCGGCGTTATCGCCGGGTCTTTAAGGGCCATTACGCCCATAGCCACGGCCAACGCGGCTTTTTCCACTCCGAATAGGTGGACGAACGACAGCGCGCCCAGGGCCAGGGCTGCGGCGGCAAGTTTAGTTGACATCTGTTTTCCCCATATCTTCCATCTTGCCGGGTTTTACCTGCCAGGACTGATTCTGCATTTTTCCCATTTCGCAGTCTTTGCAGGGGCAGAGGCTCTGCTTGCCGGCTTCGTGCATGCACAGGCACATGTATTTTGAACAATCGCCGCAGAGGCGCGCCAGCGCCACGGGGTTGATTATGCTGGCAGGCTTAGCCAGCTGGGCCACCACTTTGCGGATTAGTTCCCGGCGCGGACCGTTCTCCATGGCGCTGATGTTGAAGGCGAAGGTGAAGAGATTTATCAGGATGAATGTTACCATTAAGGCCATGGCGGGCACAGGCAGGCGCAGGAAGCGGCGCAGGGAGACGATGGAGCGGTTCATTGAGCGGGCAGCGGCAGCCACCCTTGCGGCGAAGAAGGGCGAGGGTTCTATAGCTGGAAGTAGTTTTATGCTTCTATCCACCGCGGATATGTGTTCCAGTTCCGCGGCGCATATGGCGCAAGCGGCGATGTGTGCCTTTACCACGGCCCCGGCTTCCGGGGCCAGCGTCCCGTCTGTATAGGCGGAAAGACTCCGTAATACTTCAGAACAACTCTCAGGCATAATACAACCTCCTGCTCCATTTAACGCATTACTGCCGGAAAACTTGCGGTGTTTGGTAACTGCTCAGGTCATTTAACCATTTCCTGACCGCAGCGGTCTAATTTTCCGCTGGACTCCACCCACTCCTTCTTGCTGCCATCTTGTAGATGGAGCAAACCCTCATAATCCAAGGCCGATAATTGCGTGAGCCTGACCTCGGCGAAATCCGCCGCCTTATCACCGGGAACCCGGCCTGGAGCCGCCGGCGTATATCTCGGTGGAACTGGCGGGAATATGGGACTGGCGCACGGGTACCGGCCAGCTTAAAGATATAGCCGCCCGCAGCCTGCTGCTGAAGCTGGAGCAGCGCGGCATATTCACTTTTATGCCGATATCGGCATAAAGTACAAATAGAAGATACGACGTCCGAGTCAGAGGAACGCCCATCTGAGTAGTTACCAAATTTGTAGAATATAGGCATTATGAAATCCCATACCGTTTACCTGACTTTGAACACTTCCGAGCGCTGCGCCATCGTTAACATCAACTCAAAAATAGAGGCCGAATTGGCCAGGAGCGGCATTAAAGAGGGGCTGTGCCTGGTCAACGCCATGCATATCACCTCCAGCGTTTTCATAAACGACAACGAAGCCGGTCTGCACGCTGATTTCCTGGAATGGGTGGAAAAACTGGCGCCGTATTCCCGGCAGGGCTACGAACATAACCGCACAGGGGAGGACAACGGGGACGCCCACCTGAAACGCACCGTAATGGGCCGCGAGGTGGTAGTGGCGGTCACCGGCGGAAAACTGGATTTCGGCCCTTGGGAGTGCGTTTTCTACGGGGAATTCGACGGGATGCGCGCCAAGCGCGTGCTGATCAAGATCATCGGGGAATAAGGCTCAAAAATGAAAAAGAAGATCTACTACCATGACACGGACCACAGCGGCGCCGTTTACCACGCCAACTACCTGAAATACCTGGAGGAGGCCCGCTCGGAATTCCTGGAGGCGCGCGGGTTCGGCGTGAAGGCGCTCCTCGACTCCGGGGTGGGCTTCGCCGTGCGCCGGCAGGAAATGGAATACAAGTACCCGGCTTTTTATAACGACACTCTGGAGATCAGGATCTGGATCAAGGAATTCACGCCGTACCGCATAGTTTTCGCCTACACCCTGCATAACCAGGAAGGCCGGCTCATAGGCAAGGCTGAAACGGACCTGGTAAGCGTGGGGCGTGACCTGAAGCTCGCGGAACTGCCGGCCGGGCTAAAAGCTTCCCTGGCCGAAAGCACCGCGAAATAGCCCCGTTGCGGCGCAAGTTTGCTATTATATTTTTGAATTTTATCCGCACATACCCCGGAAGGCGTATCATTTTTGCCGCGAGCCCCTGAATGAAAAAAAACAGAATAGTTCTGCTGTTCGCTGTTGCGCTGGCTTTACGCGCGGCCTATGTGATCGGTTTCCCGCTTCGAACGGTAGTGGCCGACTCTTACCAGTACGACACCATAGGCTGGAATATCGCGACCGGGGCCGGTTTTTCCATGCTGCCGGGAGTTCCCACTAGTGAAAGGGCGCCTGGTTTCCCGTGGTTTTTAAGCGTTATTTATTATATCTTCGGCCACTCGCTGCTGTTGGCGATGCTGGCCCAGGCGGTGGTCGGCGCGCTTACCTGCCTGTTGGTCTACGACCTGGCCAGGCGGCTGTTCGACGACAGGACGGCGGAGGCGGCGGCCTGGTTTGCGTGTTTTTATCCCGTCCTGGTGGCCTATACGGGCCTCTTGCTGTCCGAAACGCTTTTCACCTTCCTCTTTGTTCTGTCCATCGGTTTGTTCGTGAGGAGCGAAGGCGGGGAGAAGAAAACCTGGCTTGCCCTTTCCGGGGCCGCGCTCGGGGTCGCCACCCTGGTCCGGGCTACGACCATACTGTTCCCGTCGGGCATATTCATCGCTTTGCTGCTGTCGGGCGCGGGCCGGCCGTTCAGAAAGACCGCGATGTTCGTCCTGTTCTTTGCCCTCGCGATACTGCCCTGGACAGCGCGCAACTATGCCTGTTTC
>CAMTWW010000035.1:0-5860 GCA_947085555.1 uncultured Elusimicrobia bacterium
ATCTAGCTGCACCAGGCCTCCGCTCTCGGTGCCTATCCAGGCCGCGTTCACCCCGGTCCTGTCGTCCACCAGGGGCGTGCCGGACACCACGCCGCTCACGGGCAGGTCCACCCAGCCGCCGCAGTCCGCGCCGGCAGGGTCTGTCTTGTTTATGCAGTGCATCTTGCTGTCGGCGGCGCCGAAATGGAGCTTGTTCCCGGAAACAATGATATTGGAGCGCACCTGCGCGCCCAGCGAGCGCTTCCAGATCTGCGAGGCCGTTGCGCCATTATCCCGCACTTTATAAACGTCGCCGTTGTCGTTGGCGAAATAGAGGTAGGCCGCCCCGCCCTCGTCCTCGGAATCCGTCGGACTGGAGTTTATGGGCGAAAGCGGCGAGGTGGCGAAGGCCCAGATAAGGGCGCCGTCGGAGCCTACCGCGCGCAGGTAGCCGTCCGTGGAGCCGATATAAGACCTGACACTGACCAGGCCGGTTCCCTCCACCCCGACCAGGGTATTTACCGGCGCCGAGGAAGGGCTGACATAAGGCCAGTTGGTGCCGGCCGGCGGCTGGGCGGGGGCGATAAGGGTAATAGAGGAAGTATCCACCTGCGCCGAGGCGGCGAAATCCTGCGGCAAAGCGCCCGGCCCGTCGCGCACCACGGCGCCGGAGGCCGCGTCGAACCTGACCCTGAAGACATTGGGCGACCACGCTGAGGCGTTCTGGGTGGATTCGAACACCACATAGAAGGTCCTGGTGGAGGCGGCCGGTATGGAAGCCGCCGCCAGGAACTGGGCGGGAACCGTCAGCGTGGACAGGCCCGCCGCGTCCACCGAGATGGAAGCCTGCGGCACATAGGCCACCGTGCTGAGGTCTATGCCGGGTTCGTACTGGCCGTAGGTCCCGGCGGAGACATTATCTTTCACCAGCATTACGGCGTTGAACAGGTTCCGCGCCTGGGCCTGGGTAAGAGGCGAGAGGACGGAATCCAGCAGTTTAAAAGTAACCGTGGCCACCTCGAGGCTGTTGAAGCCGGCCGGGCTGTTATTGGAGATAGTGAGCTTCACGGCGGCGGCACGCGCGGCATTGTTCATCCAGAGCGGGGCCGCTGTGCTGCCGGCCACCGCATGCACGGCGGCCTGGTAGGTGACGGTCCCCAGTATTATCTGCGGCGCGGAGGCGGTCCCGGTATCGCTGTTGAAAGTGAGCCTGTAAACGGCGCTGGAAATCAGCGGGTAGCCGTCCTGGTCGTTAAAGGAATAACCGTACTGCGCCGTAGCCTGCGCGGCCAGGGAGGACAGGTCGAAGCCGATATCCTGCAGGCGGTAAATATGCGGCGACCTGGCGTCGGCGCTGCCGCCTGTGCGCTCGAATACGATATTATTGCCGGCCCCGGCGGCGGAAGCCGCGCCCAGCGTCAGCGTCAGCGGGAATTTCCGCGCCAGGAACTGCGGCGAAGAAGTATTCACGGGGTAGGAAAGGGTGTTCGCCGCCGCCGTACCGGCCCCGTTATTGCGCGAGGCGAGCGTAGTGAAAGCCGTAGAGGCGAAGTCCGTGGAGTCGCTGCCGGTGTCTGCGCCCTCGGCGGGCTGCCTGCCTATGGATTTCGGCGCGTTAGCGGGCGCGAAATTCCCGGCCGAGACCTTTTCCGCCCTGTAATTGTAGCGCGTATAGCTGCTGCCGGACTGCCAGGTGACGGCGTTTACCACCGAGCCGGTGGAATTTTCCAGCGCCAGGAAATCCCCGGCGGCGGCCAGTCCGGAGGCCCCGAAAACGCCGGTGTATGAGAGCGCGTCGTCGCTGAGCGAAGAGAAGCCTATCACCGCGTAGTTCTGAGGATAGATCCTGCGGGTGAAGCGGAACGTCAGCCCGTTATCCGAGGCCGCCGAATTCCTGAGGGTATACCCTGTCAGCGTGCGGGTAGAAGTAACGGAGGTATTATAGAGCTCTATGAACTGGCGGTCCGGGCCGCCGTAGCCGACCTCGTTTATTTTAAGGGCATCGGTGGCCACATAGTTGGCGTAGCCTTTGGTAGGCGTCGGGTCTATTTCAAAGAAAGACGGGTTCCCGTCGGTGACGCGCGCGAAGGACTGCCCCGTAACCAGCACGGGCCACTGCGCTATATCCACCTGGCTGCCGGAGTTGCTGAGCAGCCGCACGTGGTAGCTCTGGGCGCCCACCAAATTCATGGGAAGGCCGGTTACCGTGAAGGTGGAATAGGCGTTGATCACGTCGCCGGCCAGGCCGGTCCAGAGTGTGTTCGGGGAGCCGCCGAGATCTATGGTGTTCTCTACATAGTCCAGCTTCCAGCCCACCAGCGAAGGCGTGCTGGCGGTATTGTTGAAGAGCTCCACCCAGTCGTCCGCCGCGGCCGCGCCCGACGGGTATATCTCGTTGAGGTACACCAGCGCCTGCAGCATCACTTCGGGGTAGACTTCATAGGCGTTCAGCGGCGAGCCGTCCCCTTTCGCCAATCTTAAACAATAAGAGGTTCCGGGCGAAGCCCCGTTATCCTTAAGCGCGAAGTCCCATTTCCCGGCCCGGTTGCGCGGGATGCCCGCCACGCTGTTGGTGGAGAAGTTCAACTCCTCGTAGGTCTGGTTCACTATGACTATCCCGCCGAGGGCCGGGTCATTGGCGTTAGGCGTCAGCGCCGTATTGTCGGCCGGGGTATTATTATTGAATGCTATCGGCGTGGTGTCCGTGACATCCGTGTAGACGGCCGGCGCCCCGCCGCTGGGCGCGGCGCAGGTCCCGTCGCCGCGGCCGGCAAACTGCAGCCTGAAATCCTGGCCGTTCACCGGCAGGTCCACCTGGCCCACATACACCAGCGCCCTCAGCCTGAAAGCCGCACCGGGCGCGCTTAATACCGCCAGAGTGTTCTGTGCGGCCAGCGGCGCGCCCACGTCCGTGGTGTCTGTATTGGCGAAGAAGCGGTAGCCGCTCTGCTCAAAGGTAGTCGTGGGCGGCGCGCCCCAGAAAACGAAGGAATGGCCGCCCACTGTATTGGAGGAGAGGCTGGTTTCCAGCGCCGCTGCGTCATTGGCGTCGGTCCAGGTGAAGGCCGGCACTCCGTCCATGACCAGGCGTTTCGCGAAAAGGTCGGAGTTATTATCGGAAACCGTCAGGACCAGCCTGTCTTTGTTCACCGGGTCCTGCTGCATTTCGTAGCGCGTCTGCGGGTTGGCGAAAGCCGGCGCCGGCGCCGCGTCCGTTCCCGCCGTGGGTGTGCCGGTGGCGCCGTAGTACCAGCCTATATTGGTGGCGGCATTGTCATGGTAAGCCACGACCCAGCGCGTAGTGGCCGCTGCCGTAAGCCAGCCCGCTGACACCAGCTTGGCGCCGGCCAGCGGCAATTGGCTGGTAATATCCACATTGGCCGTATTAGTCCAGGCCGAGCCTGACCAGTAGCCTATCTGGAGGTCGGCGCTGCCCGCCCCGCCGGCATTGCCTATGGAGGCGAACACCATCTCATTGCTGTTCGGGTTAGCCGCCAGGTCCAGATTGGTGGCGTCGTCTAGGAAGGTAGGCGGGGTTGTGACGGCACCCCAGCTATGCAGCGGGCTGCCGCCGGTCCAGGCAGCGGCGGCATACCGGACGCCATTGGTGCCGTTCGCCCCGGCGGAGTTGGCCCAGACCACCATGATGTCGCCGGAAAGCGCCTCAAACTCCACGTCGAAATCATCCACGTCCTGCGCGGCGGCCACTACCTCAAGAGAGGTTTCAAGCGCCGGATTGGGCTCGTTCTCCCAGGCCGTGCCGGTCCAGACCATGGCGGAGAGATCAGAGGCGGAGTCCGCCCAGATTGCGGCGATGGTGCCGGAGGAAGCCCTGAAGTCCGAAGCCATTTTTACCCACTGCACTACACCGGAAGTCCTGGCCGGGTCCAGGTTGTTATTGCCGGACCAGTTGGCGGAGCCGCACTCCGCGCCGCCGGGCTTGGTGCGGTAACCCAGCTCATTGGCGCCGGCTGCGTTCTGCGAATAGAGCACCATTACGTCGCCGGTATTTGTTTCATAGGCTATATCAAAGCGTCTAGTGGTTTCATTTCCGCCTACCGTCTGCGTCCAGTCCTCGGTCCAGTTCGTGCCGTCGGTGCAGAGTACGCGCAGGATGCCGTCCTTCACATAGCCCGCCACGGCCTCCTGCTTGCTGGTGAGCGGGTTGGTTTTGATGACAAAGAGCGAGCCGGCCGCCCCGGAAACAGTGTTAGCCGGGGCGCTGAAAGAATTCGTGGCGCTGTAGTAATTGCGGAACTGCGGCATGGTATTGCCGGCCTGGCCGTAGAGGAGCACGCCGTCGCCCGCGGAATGCGGCACCGGCTGCAGCAGCGTTTTCTGGAAGCCCAGGTTCACCCAACCAGTGAAATTGCCGTTATTGTGGTTTGCCCGCACGCGGAAATAATAGTAAGTATTCTCAGCCCGGTTCTCAAAAGCGGCCCCGGGTCCGGCGGCGGGGGCGGTGGTGAAGCTCACCTTATCCGTGACGCCGGCATTGAAGTCCGCGGCGGTGGAGATCTCCACTGTGTACCTGGTCGTTCCCAGCGGGTTGGAGTTGGCGCCCCAGCTCACCGAGAAACTGTTATAAGTGACGGCGCTGAACGTGGACACGGCGGAAACCGGGATATTAGCCAGCGTGGAGGTGGCGGGATAGGCCGCCCAGGGGCTGGATTCCCCGGGGCCATTGGAGCGTACGAAGAGGTAATAGGTAGTGTTCAGGCCCAATGCCGGAATAACCGCGCTGAGGTTGCCAAGCGTCGTGCTGGAGGCATAAACCGGAGAAGGCGGAGAGCCCGGGTTCACTGAGGCCGCCAGCGTATAACCAGTGGTCTGTCCTACCAGCTGCCAGCCGGCAGTAATGGAGGTTCCGGAAACCTGGGTTATAGGGTTCATGGCCGGGGCAGGCAGGCCCAGCGTCCTTGTCGAGCCAAGGCTGGTGTAGTTGGTGTTAATGCCGTTGCGGTTTACCGCCCTGACCTGGAAGTAATAAGTAGTGGAGAAAGTGCGGCCCGTGAAGGTATAGGAAAGCCCGGCGGCGGGGGCGGTGGAAGCGGTAGCCTGGTTCGTCGCACCGGCGTTAAAGTCCTGCGCCGTTGAGACCTGCACCGTGTAAAGAGTGCCGGGCGGGTTGGAATTCCCGCTCCAGCTTGCCGTAAAGCCGGAATCGGACAGAGCGCTGAAAGTTGAAACGACGGTGAGAGGGAAATTCGCCAGCGTGGCGGTCCCCCACGCCGCGGCGTAGACTGTTTCAACGCTGTTATTATTGACCCCGGCCACCCGGAAGTAGTGTGTAGTATTGGCCGCCAGCCCGCCGGAACTCAGGAAAGTGTTATAGGTGTCGGAGGCGGTCACCACCTGCCCGGCGCCCGGATTAAGCGGGTCCGGCGCAGTTGAAACCAGCACCCGGTACAGCGTGCCGGGGTAGCGGCTGCCGTTGGCCGACCAGTTCAGCTTTATGGAACCCGTGCCGATATCGGTGAAACTGGTTAGCTCCGGCGCGCGCGCGCAGGTGGATGTGCTGGGTATGATATAAGCAGTTACCATGCCATTATTGTTGATCCCGGAAACGCGGAAGTAATAGGTGGCATTGGCCGCCAGCCCGCCGGAGCTCAAGAAGGTATTATACGTGTCGGAGGTGGTCACCACCTGCCCTGCGCCCGGATTAAGCGGGTCCGGCGCTGTTGAAACCAGCACCCGGTACAGCGTGCCGGGATAACGGCTGCCGTCGGCCGACCAGTTCAGTTTTATGGAACCTGTGCTGATGTCGGTGAAATTGGTGAACACCGGCGCGCGCGCCCAGGTTGAGGTGCTGGCATCAATATAGCCGGTGAAAATACCATTATTGTTGATCGCGGCCATGCGGAAATAATAAGTGGCATTG
>CAMTWW010000036.1:0-7404 GCA_947085555.1 uncultured Elusimicrobia bacterium
CGTAGACCCATTCCACCGGCTCTATCTTCGCCACGTCCAGGGGCCAGGCGGTCATGGCCAGGATGCGTCCGCTGGCCGGGTCCTGCACCAGCGCCATCCCGAGGTCGGCGCGGTGCTTCTCTACGGCTTTGCGCAAGGCCTCTTGGGCGAAATACTGTATGTTCTTGTCTATGGTAAGGTGCAGATCCCTGGGACGGGCCTCTTTTTTCAGCCTGTCCTGGAAGATCACGCGGCCGGCGGCGTCGCGCACCACTTCGCGCCTGCTGACGTGGCCGCTCAGCACCTTGTCGTAAAGCAGCTCTATGCCGGTCAGGCCGCGCTCGGCGCGGGTCACCCCTATTACGCTGCGGGCCAGGTCTCCCGACGGATAATAGCGGCTCTGCACCGGCTCCAGCGTCACGCCTTTCAGCTTGAGGGCTTTAACAGCCTCGCAAGTCTCCCTGTCCAGGCCTTTTTTTAAAGGAACGAAATTTTTTGCCTTCCGGAATTTCTCCCGGAACGAGGGCGGGAGCGAAAGCGCGCGGGTGAGGTCGGCCACGGCCCTGGCGGGTTCGTCCAGGTCCTTCTTAAAAAGCCCGGCGTCCCAGGCCACTATGGACGCCGCCAGCAGCTCTCCGTCGGCGCCGAAGACGCGGCCGCGGGGGCCTATCTCCGAGACGGTCCGGTTGAACTCCTTAGAAGCCGTAGCGGAAAGATTTTCGTGACGAAAGGTCTGCAGCCAGAACAGCCTGCCGCAGATCAGTAAAGCCGGCAGCGCGGCCAGACCTGCGCAGATCCGTATTCTTTTTTTTAAGGTTTGAGCTATCATGGTAGCAGTAGCTCAATGAGTTGATAGGTTGACAAGTTGATAAAGTAAGGGAGGCTTTCGTCCCCCGCCCTATCAACTATATCAACTGCTGTTTTCTGCTCTATCAACTGATTTTAAAAGCCTGGCCAGCCAGCCCCGGCCCGCTTTGCCCGCGGCCGGCGGCCCGTCCAGGATGACGACGGCGCCGGGCTCCGGGTAAACCATGCCGAGCTTCGCGGCCTCGGCCTCGAGTTTCTCCGGCGACAGGGAAGCCTGTATCTCTTTCTTCAGGTAGGTGTTGGCGCTCTCCAGGTCTTTTATCTCCCGGCGGATCTTTTCTATGGTGTAGCCCAGTTTCAGGGCCTGTACGTTCTGCCACGCGAACAGAAAGCCCACCATGCAGATCCCGCCCAGCGCCGCCAGCCTCAGGTTCCTGGTCTTCTTGAGCATTTCAGTTGTCCTTATTCCATGCTGAACAGTTCTATCCGCTTGATGCCGCGCTTCTCCCAGAGGTAGAAGATCTTGGTGGGGTTCATGGAAGCCTTAAGCCCGTTGAACTTCGTCCTGACCGATTTGCCGTGTATGAACTTATTGAACTTCGCGCCGACTTTGAGTATGTTTTCAGGATACATAATGCCTCCTTGTCCGCCGCTTACAATTTTTCTATTACCCTCAGCTTAGCGCTGCGCGCCCTCTTGTTGGAGGCTACTTCCTCCTCCGAGGGCTTTACCGGCTTCCTGGTCACCAGCTCCCACCCGCCCATGCTGGCCATCAGGCGGAAGGTCTCCTTCACGATGCGGTCTTCCAATGAGTGGAAAGTTATTATTCCCATCCGGGCCCCGGGCTTCAGCAGAGGCATTACTTTCTGTATGCCGCGGGTGAGATTGTCGAATTCGTAGTTGACCGCGACCCGCAGCGCCAGGAAGGTCTTGGTGGCGGGGTGGAGCTTCTCTCCCCGTGCCGGCGCCACTTTCTCTATCAGGGCGCCGAGTTCCGCAGTGGTTTCCAGCGGCTTCACGCGCCGGGATTCCAGCACCGCGCGGGTGATGCGCCTTGAATGCCGCTCGCCGCAGATGCGGATGAGGTGCTCTATCTGTTCGTAAGGCCACTGGTTGATGATGGTATAGGCCGTAAGCGGGTTGTCAGGGTTGATCCGCATGTCCAGCGGCCCGTCATGCTTGAGGCTGAAGCCGCGGGACGGCTTGTCGAAGTGCAGCGAGGAGATGCCGAGGTCGAACAGCACTCCGGAAAGAGAGCGTATCCCCTCCCGGGCCACTATCTCGTCAATGTTCGCGAAATTCCCCTGGGCGATCTTCACGCGGTCGCCGAAAGGCTTCAAATTGCCGGCGGCTACCCCGGCCATTTCCGGGTCCCAGTCTATGCCGAGCACGGCGGCTTCCGGAGGCAGGGCGTTGAGAAGGCGCGCGGTATGGCCGCCCATGCCAAGCGTAGCGTCCACGTAAGTCCCCTTCTTTTCGGTTATCAGCAGGTTCACTGTTTCTTCGGCCAGCACCGCTCTGTGCGTGTATTCGCTCATAGGTCGAAGATCTTGCTGAATTTTTCCACCGAGGGTCCCATTACGTCTTTTTTGTATTTTGTCCAGGCCTGCGCATCCCATATTTCAGCCTTATTGCCCACGCCGCGTATCAGTATGTCCTTCTTGAGAGAAGCGTACGCTTTCTGATTCTGCGGCACTAAAATTCTGCCCTGGTCGTCCAGCTGCGCGTCGCAGGCATTACCGAAGAAGAAGCGCTTGAAGGCCCGCTCTTCTTCTTTGTTCTCGGATTTGAAGATCTGCATATTGTCGGCTATCAGTTCTTCCCATTTTGACGGCAGGAAAATGTAGAGGCACCGGTCAAGGCCGATGCTGAGCATGAAATAGTTCTTGTCTTCCTTGTGGAGCTCGTCGCGGAAGCGCGACGGGACGAAGACGCGGCCTTTCGCGTCCATCACGTAAGAATATTCGCCGTAAAGAGAACTCATGTTTCAATCTGGTAACATTATTGACCACATAAAAACACTATTCACCACTTCTCACCACTGGAATGAAAGTATACAGCATGCCCCCGCCCTTGTCAAGACCTGGAGTAAAAAGCGCTTGTTTTAACTGTATTTTTTAATAAAAAAGAAAGATGGGAATAATTAAAAAAGGGCTTGATATCGGTCAAGCTATATATATAAGGAAAGGCCGTCTGAGGGGCATAGCCCTTTGATACGGCACAAGATAGTGGCGGGGCGCCACGAGCATAGCTTCGGAAGCTTACTGTTTTACCGTGTTTATCCCGGCGATCTTACCGGTCTTCAGGTCATAGCGCCAGGCGTATTCCAGCGAGGTAAGTTTGTTATAGGGCATGCCGTAAGCCTGGTACAGCGCCTGGTGGGCGGGGAGGCCCTCGCGCAGTTTTTTGCAGAAAGTGTAAAAGGCGTTCCCGGCTTTCAGCTTCATCAGGAAGCGCACCACGCTGTAGGACTGCGCGTACCAGAGCCGCACAGTGTCCTCGTCCGCTCCCTGCATATTTTCGATCCGCACCAGGTCCTTAAGCTTGAAGCCGCTGCCGCCTTCCAGCAGCTTCAGGTTCTGCTCCAGCCAGTTCGGCGTCGAATAGCCACGCTCCGACTGCACATAGGTGGCTATCCCCTCGCTCAGCCACAGCGGGCTGGGGTTGGAGGCCGGGAAGAAGCTGTCGAAATAAATATGGGTCAGCTCATGCGCCAGGATGCCGAAGGCCTCGTCGCTCTTGTAGACGTAGATCTTGCGCTCGTTCAGGGAAGCGGCCCCCCCGGACCAGGCCGGGCGGCCCGTAAGGCGGCGATAAGTTTCGCCGGACTGCGAGTAATAGATATAAACCTTCTTTTCGCGCGTCCAGGGCGAGAAGGCCACCAGGTCCAGCATGATGCTGCCATGCAGGGACTCCAGGGTTTCGTAAAGCTGCTCCGAAACTTCCGCGCCCTCCTCGTAAACCACGAAATGGCGCGTTACTTTCATGGCGAAGCCGGCCGGGGGCTCGGGATACCTTCCTTCCTCTCTCTCCACCGCAACCGCCGTCTTTTCTTCCACAGAATGCCCGGGGATCAGGGGTGTGCTGACCACGTCCTTGATGTCACCTGTTTTCACCAGGTTGAGAGAACTCTGCGGCTGAGGCGCCGCCTGCTGTTGCGGGAGAAAAGGGGCGGGGATAGGATATTTATTCAGGGTCGGGCGCGGCTCGGGTTTGGAGGAGAAGGGATTCTTCCCTATTTTAAAGCGCTTCACGGCAGCCATGTCTTCGCTCATGTACTGGTACATGAAAAGGCTCCAGAGGCCTATAACAAGGCCCCAGAAGAGTACGCGAAGTTTGTGTAATATATCCATCGTGGCAAGTAGTAAGTAGTAAGTAAAACTTAATCCTTAATCCTTAATCCTTAATCCTTATTGCTTAATCCTATCGCTGCGAGTCCCTCACCTTCACTATCATCTCGGCCATGGCGGCGGTGAACATAGAGAAAAAGATTATGAAGACGGCCTGGGTGGCGGCCATGCCCCAGAGCTGGGTATTGTCCATGGCCTGCTTCAGGGCCGCAGCCAGGGTTATCCCCCCGGAATCGTCCGTCATGGCGAAGCTTACGCCTTTATAGAGGTAGATCAGCATCATTATGGCCGAGGAGGAGACGGCCGTGGCGAAAACCTGCCACTTCTTCATGTACATCGCGCTGGCGGCGGGGGCAGTCAGGAAAAGCAGCCACATCGGGGCCCAGTAGGAGGAGAGCAGGTAGAACAGCGCGGCGCTCACTATCAGGTTTATCCAGACGGTCACGGCGCGGATGTGGCGGCTCCAGCGCATGAAGCGGTACACGTTCTTGCCCAGCCAGTAAGTCGCCAGGAAAGCCGCCGCCAGTATCCCGAAGGAGGCGTAGGTAACCGGGCGCTCCGGCTCGGAGAAGAAGATGGCGAAGAATATCAGTATCACCGCGAACGGCGTGAAATAATAATTGAGTATGTGCATAAATCTCCTATCCCCGCTTTTTAAAAACCAGTATGCAGCGGTCTTCCGTTTCGCACGGCAGCCTGTAACGGAAGGTTTCCGCCAGTTCCCCCCCGGCCTTGCGCAGGGCTGCGTCTACGGCCGGCCTGGGCCGGGCCAGCTGGGCGGCGCTCTGCCAGGCCAGGAAGAGCCCGCCCCCCGACAGTATATTTAAGCATTGAGGCAGTATGTTTTCAAGCTGTCCCATCGCCCGCTCCATCACGGCGGCGTAGCGCTGCCCGCTCCCGGGGCCGACCTCGCCTACCCGCCGGTTGAAGACCGCGACGTTGGCGGCGCCCATTCCGGTGGCGGCCCAGTTGAGGAAGTCGCAGCGTCTGGCGCGGGAATCCAGCAGTTGGAAATTGAATTCTTCCAGCGCGGCCGCCAGGGCCAGGCCGGGGAAGCCGGCGCCGGAGCCGGCGTCGGCTAGGAGCGCGCCCGCCTTCAGGCGCCGCCTCAGCAGCGGCGCGGCCGCCAGTGAGTCCAGTATATGCCGCTCCCAGAGCTGCGGCTCGTCTTTCGCGGAGACAAGGTTTTGGACGGAATTCTTTTCCAGCAGGCGGGCCGAGAAAATTTCCAGCCTGCGCAGGCTTTCCGGGGCGAGCTCCAGCCCCCAGGCCGCGAGAGCTGCTTTTACTGCGTCGTTCATAAATGCGGCACCGTCCTGGCGCGTTTTTCCAGCAGTATCCACAGCAGCTGCACGTCCGCCGGCGTAATGCCCGGGATCCTGCCCGCCTGCGCCAGCGTCCGGGGCCTGTTCTTTTCAAGCTTGTGCCTCGCCTCGTTCGGCAGTGCCCTGGCGGCGGCGTAGCTGAAATCCTCCGGTATGCGCAGATGCTCGAACTTCTTCATTTTTTCGGCTTCCGCGCGGTTGCGCCGGATGTACATCGCGTAGCTCTTTTCAATCGCCGCGGTAGAGCGCGCTTTTTCCAGCGTCCAGGGGCCGGGCGGGAGCTGCCCGGGTTTGCCTCCCGCCAGCAGCGTTTCGGCCGCCGCGCGGTAGGCCTCGAAATTTTCCTTCAGCGCCGGGTCGAGCAGCCCCAGCGCGAAGCCGCGGGGGGCCAGCCGCAGGTCGGCATTGTCCGTCCTGAGCAGCAGCCTGTATTCGGCGCGGGAGGTGAAGATCCTGTACGGCTCGTCCACGCCCTTGGAGACCAGGTCGTCTATCATCACGCCGAGATAGCCTTCATCCCTGCGCAGTATCAGCGGCTCCCGGCCGGAAACTTTCAGCGCGGCGTTTATGCCGGCGACCAGGCCCTGCGCGGCGGCCTCTTCGTAGCCGGTGGTCCCGTTCACCTGCCCGGCCATGTAAAAACCCGGGAGGGCGCGCGTCTCCAGCGTATAGTCGAGCTGGCGGGGATCCGAATAATCATACTCTATCGCGTACCCGGCGCGCATTATTTCCGCTTTCTCAAGGCCGGGTACGGACCTGACTATTGCCGTCTGTACCTCTTCGGGGAGGCTGGTGGACAGGCCGTTCATGTAGTATTCGGCGGTCTTGAAGCCCTCGGGTTCCAGGAAGAGATGGTGGGCCTCGTGGTGAGGGAACTTCACCACCTTGTCCTCGATGGACGGGCAGTAGCGCGGCCCCGCGGACTTTATCTTGCCGCTGTAGAGCGGGGAGCGGTGCAGTCCGGCCTTTATTATCTTCGCGGTTGCGACGCCGGTATGTGTTATCCAACAGGGCAGCATTGTATTTGTTATTTCCGCGGTGAAATGCGAGAAAGGGGCGGGAGGGGAATCCGGTTCCTGCCTTTCGCATTTAGAGAAGTCAATGCCGCGGACGTTAAGGCGCATCGGAGTGCCGGTTTTAAGGCGGCCAAGTTTAAAGCCGAGCTCTACGAGGCTTTTTGAAAGGAGGTTGGACGGCGGATGGTTGTATCTTCCGCCCGGGAAGGAATCCAGGCCGATATGTATGATCCCGCGTAGGAAGGTTCCGGCGGTCAGTATTACCGCCTTCGCTGTGTAGCGGGTATTGCGGGCGGTCAGAACTCCGGCCGCTCCCCCCCCCCTGGTGATGACCCGGGACACTTCGTCCTGCACCAGGCGCAGGTTCGGCTGCCGCTCCAGCGCCCGCTTCATAGCGGCCTGGTAAAGTTTTTTGTCGCACTGCGCGCGGGGCGAGCGCACGGCCGCTCCCTTAGAAGTGTTCAGCATATGGCAGCTCAGCATGGCCAGGTCGGTAGCTTTCGCCATTTCTCCGCCGAGGGCGTCCAGCTCGCGCACCAGCTGCCCCTTGCCCACGCCGCCTATCGAGGGGTTGCAGGGCATCAGCCCTATCGCGTCCAGGTCCTGTGTGAGAAGCAGCGTGCCGGCGCCAAGCCGGGCGGCGGCCAGCGCCGCTTCGCAGCCGGCGTGCCCCGCGCCGATCACTATAACATCGAAGGAGTCGGGATAATTGAAGGCCGTCATAATACAAGCAGCAGGACAGCGGAAATATCCGGCGGCAGCAGCCGCAGGCTGGACAGCAGGAGAAGAAAAGCCACCGAGCCGAGGAAGGCCAGTATCGCGGCCGAGGCGGCCCTGGGCCTGGTGGTGTCGTAAACAGCTGCCGCGGCCTTGGCCAGCCAGATCAGCGAGAGCAGCGAGAAAAAATATTCCGAAGCGGTGTAACCC
>CAMTWW010000037.1:0-3623 GCA_947085555.1 uncultured Elusimicrobia bacterium
GGGGGGGCCGTTAACGGTTACCCACCGCGACGTGATACGCTATTTCATGACCACGGAAGAGGCGGTCTCCCTGGTGCTTAACGCCTGCGCGCTGGGCGAGGGCGGCGAGATCTTTGTGCTTAATATGGGTGAGCCGGTGAAGATTCTGGACCTGGCCCGCAATATGATAGTGCTTAACGGGCTGGTGCCGGAGAAGGACATAGAGATAAAGTTTACCGGGCTTAAGCCGGGCGAGAAGATGTATGAGGAACTGTTCCGCGACGGGGATATACGGAAGGATACGGGGCACAGCGATATTTTCGCGGCTGTGTCTTCGGAGGCGGATTCCTCCCTCAGCGAGGAGCAGCTGCAGGGGCTGAAGCATCTTTCCACCGAGGCGGATATTGCGGTGCTGCTGACGAAGATTAAAGAGCTCATCCCGGCATATACGGGGTGGCCGAGGAAGAAGTCGGGAGTCGAGAGTCGGGAGTCGGGAAGCGAGGGAAAAGAGGCTGAGCCGCGGAAGACGAAGGGGGAGTTGGACGGGGAGGCGGCATGAAGCGTAATTCTTACCAGTATGGGGCGGGGTTGAACCAGGAGGAGATAGCCTGGTTGCGCCTTTCACCGGCCAAGCGTATGGTGGAGTCCGCCAAGCTTTGGAATTTCTACTTAGCCATGAGGGGGAAACTTGACTGCCAGCCCGATCCTCAGGGTCCTTTCAACTTTAAAAAAGCAAAAAGTTAAATCTCTGCTTATCGGCGGCCAGGCCTGTATTTTATACGGCGCCGCCGAGTTTAGCCGGGATTCTGATTTTGTAGTGCTTGCCGAGCCCGCCAACCTTGAGGCGCTTAAAAGAGCCTTAAAGGTGTTGAAGGCGGTTCCTGTGTATTTCCCCGATCTTACCATAGAATACCTTGCAAAGGGCCATGCCTCGCATTTCCGCTGCCGCGCGCGTGGGGTGGCCGGGCTTAGGGTTGATGTGATGGGGCGGCTGAAGGGCTGTGAGCCATTTAACCGTTTGTGGGTAAGGCGCAGCCGTGTTAGCGTTCCTGGCGCAGGCAGCGTAGATATTATTTCCCTGGCGGACCTTGTGGAGAGCAAAAAGACCCAGCGGGACAAAGACTGGCTTATGCTTACCCGCCTTGTCGAAAATGATGTGTTTATCAGCAATGGCCGCGGAAACCCTTCAAAAGTCTTTTGGTGGCTCACTCAGGCAAGGCTGCCTGAAACGCTTGTGAGTTTGTGCGCGGAGCACCCGTCGCAGGCTAAAAAAGCCGCGGCGGCCAGGCCGCTGCTGCGCGAGGCTATCCGCGGCAATATCTGGCGGCTTTCCGCGCTGCTGAAAAAAGAAGAGGCGGCTGAGCGGGCGAGCGACTTTAAGTATTGGACGCCGTTGAAAAAGGAGCTTGAGAAAATGCGCCTAGGGCGAAAGCGCTGAAAGGGGGCAGGCTGCTTTAATTGTCACCGGCGGCGGATTAAAAGGCTCCTTGCGGAGCCTTTTTGTATATTCGGATACGGCTAATGTTCATCTTTAAGTGAACATTGACAAATGGTGAACATTGTGTTAGTCTATAGATATGAAAAACGTGTTTTCAGATAAGGCATCCATTATAGCCAGGGAAATGCTGGCTAAGCCGGATCGTACCTGGGTGCTGCGTGACTTTGTTGGCGCCGGCAGGGTCAGCCTGGGTATGGCACAGGGCGTGCTTGCCGCCATGCAGGAGATGGGTTGCCTGGAAAGGTTGAAGAAAGGCCCGGCCAGTTATGCAAAACTGGCCGATAGTGAACTTTTGCTGGCTGAATGGGTTAAGTGGTATAAGTTTTCAGCCAACACCAGCCACAGCTATTACACGCCGCATGCGGATTTCCTTAAAAGGCTTAAAAAGGCGCTCCCGGAAGATAAATATGCGCTTACGCTGCATACCGGTGCTAATTTAATAACGGGCTATGTAAATACGGATGAAACGCATGTTTACCTGCGCCTTGGAAACTGGGCAGAGGAACTGCCCAGGCTCAGCGAGAAGTTGGAACTCAAAAAATTGGCGCAGGGGGGGAATATTCATTTTATACGGCCCTTCTATAGGATCGGGGCGTTTCACGGGATCCAGACTATAAAAGGGTTCAGCGTTGTTTCAGCGCTGCAGCTTTACCTGGACCTGTATAATTTTCAGCCGCGCGGCCGCGACCATGCCGAGTATCTGAAAGAAACGGTGGAGCGTAAGGGAGGGGTGCTTGCCTGAGAATACGGGTTTTGAATCTGATTTCTTCGGTGTTTTGTCGGACCTTGAAGATTACCTTCCGGAACTAACGCTTGTTGGCGGCTGGGTTCCTTATGTCTATGCGAATTTTATATGGCGTAATCCCGCAGCCAGGCCGGTTTTTACTTCGGATGTGGATTGCGCGGACATAGTAAAAGCCGCGAAGGGGCTGGTCTAAATCCTATTTAGGACGGTTTTTAACCCGTCACGCCCTTGTCGGGTTCATGTTGTAGGCTATAGTTGTGGGAAAGGGGGCGTTATGCATTCCAAGAAGCTGGAAGTTCAAGGTAAGGAAATATCACTGGTTCTCTACTTAGGAGAGGACTATATCAGTCTTACGGATATGGTGCGGGATATCAACAACGGTGTTGTGCTCATAGAGAAATGGCTTAGAAATAAGAACACCATAGAATTCCTGGGAATCTGGGAGGAAATAAATAACCCAGTTTTTAATTCCCCCGAATTCGGGGGAATTAAAGGGGAGGCCGGGCTGAATCGCTTCGCACTTTCTGTTAAACAGTGGATAGAAAGAACCGGGGCGAAAGGGTTGACCGCGAAGGCGGGCCGCTATGGTGGAACTTATGCGCATAGGGATATTGCATTTGAATTCGCTTCCTGGGTTTCGCCGCGCTTTAAACTCTATTTGATTAAGGAGTTCCAGCGGCTGAAGTCGGAAGAATCGCAACGCCTGAGGCAGGGGTGGGATTTTCAGCGGGCGTTGGCTAAAGTGAATTACAGTATTCATACAGAGGCGATCAAGACCGCCTTACTTCCGCCGCGTATATCCGGGGTGCAGGCCTGTGCCGTTTATGCCAGCGAAGCGGATATGTTGAATGTTGCCTTATTTGGCAAAACTGCGGCGCAATGGCGCGCATTGAACCCGGGAGCGAAGGGCAATATCCGGGATTCCGCCACCCTCGAACAACTGGTGGTGCTTTCTAATCTTGAGAGCGTCAACTCTATGCTTATACAGCAGGGGTTACAGCAGAATAAACGCATTGTGCAACTGAATGCCGTAGCGATATTCCAGATGCAAGCCTTGGTGAAAACCGGGAATGTTAAGCGCTTGGAATTAAAAGAGCCAGAGGCAGCGTATGCTGTTTGCTGAAACATAAGAGTCATCCTGATAAGAGGAGTCAAAGATAATGACCGAAAAGACCACCATGACGAAAGTTAAATTCGTTTCGCCGGCTAAGCTTTATAAGACGATAAAAACTGAGATAGACGCTGCCTATTTTGACGTTATGGATAAGGGCGCGCTTATTGACCAGCAGCATCTGAAGGATTTTGAAGTGAACCTGGCCAAGTTCGTGGGGACAAAGTACGCCGTGGGCGTGAACAGCGGCTATGACGCGCTGGTGCTTTCGGTTAAATACCGCGTTAAAA
>CAMTWW010000038.1:0-2382 GCA_947085555.1 uncultured Elusimicrobia bacterium
CTGGAGTTCAGACGTGTGCTCTTCCGATCTCTTCTGGTAGTCGTCCTGCAGGCGCTGCTCTTTCTGCTTGAGGACTTCCTCGTTCTTGGAAATAGTGTTCTCCAGTTCCTTCTCGCGCTCGGTCAGGCGCTCTAGCCGGGCGTGGAACTGGAACTCCAGCGAGTTCTGCCGCGACTTCATCTCCTCCTCGTGCACGCGGGCGGAGCGGTCAATCTCAACGTTCTTGGCCTTGAGCTGGTTCTCAAGGAAGGAAACCTGGCTGGCTTTGTCCTGGAGGTTCTGGCGGGTTTTGAGATCTTCCTCGTGCAGCACGCGGATCTTGTCCAGCGCCCAGCGCAGCGCCAGGCGCGCCGTTTCCACGTCGTTTATAGCCTGCTCGTTAAGGGATGATTCGTCAAAACTCTCTTTCATAATGATCTGTCAGGGCAGCGTCAGCACCTGGCCGGGCATCACTGCGCCGCCGCGGCCCAGGGAGCCGGAATTGGCGCGGTAGATCTCGGGCCAGCGGGCGGAGTTGCCGTACATTGAAGCGGCTATGCTCTCAAGGGTGTCCCCGTCCTTTACGACGTAACTGCGGGGGCCGGAGGGCTGCTGGGGCATAGCCTGCGGGGCCGCAACGGCCTTAGCGGCCGCGCGGGCTTTAATAGCTTCCATTTCGGCGCGGGTCTTTTCAAGTTCCGCCTTAAGCGCCTCAAGCTGGCGGTTGATCTCCGCCTGCGCGGCGGCGTCGGGCTGGGCCTGGGGCGCGGCCGGGACCGGCGCGGGCTGGATTACCTGCACTGGCTGCTGCGCGGGCTGGATCAAGGCGGCGGACTGCGGCGCGGGAGACAGGCTCTGGCGCACTACGGCGTCGAGGCGCTCCTGCAGCAACCGGATCTTCTCCTCCTGGAGGGAGGCCCTGTCCTGGGCGCGCTTGAGCTCGGCGGCCGCGGCGAGTTCCTCGGCGCGCAGCAGGTCTGCTTCGGCGCCGAAACGGAAAGAGAAAGCCAGGCGGTGGGAGCCGTTGGTATTGGCGATGCCGCCTATGGGCAGGCTGAAAGCGTAGTCGAAAGAGGCAAGGCCGAAGCGCCCGCCGAAACCGACGTTAACGTTGCGGCGGGAATTGCTGCCGGCGGCCAGGCCCATGCGCAGGGCATAGCGTTTCTGGAAAGAGTATTCCAGCCCGGAGGAGATCGTGTAATCGGGGCCGGCGAAAGCGGCGTCTATATCCAGCAGGCTGGCCTTCATAAGGTAAGAAGCGCCGGCGCGCACTTCCACCGGCAGGCGGTCGGCGGCGGCCAGGCCCAGGTCCGGCTTGTTTATATTCTTAAAGGAAAGGCCGAAAGCGTAGTTAGTCTTGTAGCGGTAGAAAAAGCCCAGGTCCGCGCCCACGGCGCCCTTGGCGTAACCGCTGGAGAATACGGGGTCCAAAGCAGTATAGGCGTCAGAAACATAGCTGCGGCGCAGATATTTAAGGGTGACGCCGCCGCCTATCCCGCGGTAGACGGTGGTGGCATAGCTTATTGAATAGGAGGTTTCGGAGTAGGCCTCGCTCAGGCGGGTATCGCCCCAGGCAAAAGCGGCCGTGCCGGGAAGATAGCGCTTAATGTGGGCAGCAAAGCCGAAATAGCCCTGGCCTATCTTGGAATCGTCGGTGAGGCCGGAAAAGAGACGGCTATAAGCCGCGGTAAGTTCGGGCGAGGAAAGTTCAAGCAGGGTGGCTGGGTTGGAGCAGACAGCCTCGGCGCCGCCGGGCACGGCTGTAAAGGCGCCGCCCATAGCGGAGGACCTTGCCCCGCAGGCGGAATCGGCGGAAAAAGAAGCTTGAGCGTTCATAGTAGCAGCGGCAAGACCGCAAAACATGATAAATAAACCTTTTGCCACAGTTATAATTCTAGCTTTTAGCTGTTTCATAAATATTACCTGAATGTGTAGTACAAGTGATAAGGATTATTGTTAGTTGTAAGGATTAAGTAGTAAGTATTAAGTTATAATTAGTGAGCAGAACCTTAATCCTTAATCCTTACCTCGCCAGAACTACCGTGCCGTTATAGTACTTGCTGCCGGCTTTGAACTGGTAGACATAGATGCCGGCCGGCGCCTTATCCCCGCCGGATCTGCGCCCGTCCCAGGCCAGCGAGGCCTCAGCGTTGTAAGTGCCCGCCCTGAGGTCGGCTACTTCGGCGCCGGACAGGTCGTATATCTTGGCGCCGCTGATAGCCAGGCCCTCGGGGTTCTCGAAGATTATATTGAACTCGTCCCAAACGCCGTCGCCGTTGGGCGTGAAGGTCTTGCGCGGCACGGTCTGCGTTATGCTGAAGCTCTGCGCCCTTACTACGCGCTTCACCTTGAAGAGGCCGGTCTGCCGGGTGACCACGGACACGCTGCCGCTGTCCGGGTTCA
>CAMTWW010000039.1:0-5313 GCA_947085555.1 uncultured Elusimicrobia bacterium
CCTTAAACTTAAAAGCGTGAAGATCCACCAGAAAGACCGCTCCGGCCGCGCGGCCTCTTTCAAGCTCGCCACCGATAGCAGCGCAAAGGCGGTGAAAACAACGGACCTGCGCAAACACTTCGGCACTTTCGAGTTCCGCAGCACCTTTATCACCAGGATAAGCCCCGTAAAGGGCGGCTATGAGCTGGCCGGCCGCGGTTGGGGACACGGTGTCGGGATGTGCCAGGAAGGCGCCAAGTACATGGCTTTCAGGGGCAAGCCCTACAAGAAGATACTACGCCACTATTACCCGGGCGCGGCCATAATAGATTATGAATGAAGACGCCCTGAAGGAATTTTCTTCGCTGGAGATAGAGCCGCTGATAGCGGACAGGCCCGCCGAACCGCGGGACTCCTCGCGCCTGATAGCGCTCAACCGGGCGGACGGTTCGCTCAGACACCGCAATTTCCGCGACCTGCCGGAACTGCTGGGGCCCGGCGATATGCTGGTCCTCAACCGCAGCAAGGTCTGGAAGGCCCGGCTGGCCGCGGCCAAGCCTACCGGCGGGAGGTCGGAGATACTCCTTATGGCCCCGGAGTCCGCGGATAACCTGGTATGGACCGGCCTAGCCCGCAAGATACAGCCTGGCCAGACCCTTAATTGCGCCGGGGGAGCCCAGGCGGAATGCCTGGCGCGCAAAGCGGACGGCAGCTACTCTTTCCGCTTCTCGCTCCCGGTTGACGAGGCTTATCTTGCCGCCAACGGCGCGGTACCACTGCCGCAATACATCCTGAACGCCAGGAAGCGCTGCGGCGTCGAAGCTCCAGCCGACGAGGAAAATTACCAGACCGTCTACGCCGCCGAGGCCGGTTCCATAGCGGCGCATACCGCCGGCTTCCACTTCACGCCGGAACTGCTGGCCAGGCTGGCCGCCGCCGGCGTTAAAACCGCCTTCGTGACCCTGCACATAGGCTGGGGCACTTTCAGGCCGGTCCGCTCCGAGGACCCGGCCGCGCACGTCATGATGGAAGAGGCCTGCGAAGTGACCGCCGGGACCGCCGCCGCCATCGCCGCGCACAGGGCAGCCGGCGGCAGGATAGTCGCCGTAGGCACGTCCTCGATGCGCACCCTTGAAACATTTTCCGACGAGGATGGCACAGTACGGGCCGGCGCCGGCAAAGCCGGACTCTTCATCAGGCCGGGGTACAAATTCAAAGTGGCCGGCGCCTTCATAACTAACCTCCATGTCCCCGAATCCGCCCCCCTCTACATGACCGCCGCCTTCGCCGGCCGCAAACTCCTCCTCAAAGCCTACACCGAAGCCGTAAAAGAAAAATACCGCTTCTACTCCTACGGCGACTCGATGTTGATACTTTAAAAAACTATGTCCCATTTCAAGATCCTGCACAATGATAAGGAAACGGCGGCGCGGGCGGCGGTGGTGAAGACCAACCGCGGGCTGATCCACACTCCGGTGTTCATGCCGGTGGCCACGCAGGGGACGGTGAAGGCCGTCTCGCAGCGGGACCTGGCCGAGTTGGAGACGGAATGCCTGCTCTCCAACACCTATCACCTCTACCTGCGGCCCGGCCTTAACACGCTGGAGAAATACGGCGGGCTGAACAACTTCATGAACCACCCCGGCCCCATATTGACCGACTCCGGCGGCTACCAGGTTTACAGCCTGAGCCGCCTCAGGAAGATCACGGAGAACGGCGTCCATTTTTCCTCCCATATAGACGGCAGCCCGCATTTTTTCACGCCGGAGAAGGTCATAGACTACCAGTCTTCCATAAACTCCTCCATCTGGACCTGCCTGGATGTCTGCGTGAAGAACCCGGCCTCCCGCGAAGACGCGGTGGACGCTCTTAAGAAGACGCAGCACTGGGCCGAGCGGAGCAAGGCCCACTTCATCGAAAAAACTAAAACCATGGACCCGGCGAAACGCCCGCTGTTCTTCGGGATAATACAGGGCTCGATCTATACCGACCTGCGGGCGGACGCCGCCAGGCATATGGCCGACCTCAACCCGGACGGCTTCGCGCTAGGCGGCCTCTGCGTGGGCGAAAGCAAGGCCCAGACGATGGATTCGCTTGCTGCCATTATGGAGAACCTGCCCAGGAACAAACCTGTATACTTCATGGGCCTGGGCTCCCCCCTGGATATCTGGAACTCGGTGGAGCTTGGCGTGGATATGTTCGACTGCGTCCTGCCTACCCGCAACGCCCGCAACGGCCAGGCCCTCACCTCCCGCGGCCGGTTCTATGTAAAGAACGCGGCCTACAAGAACGACGACGCCCCGCTCGACCCGGACTGCGACTGCCACTGCTGCCGCAATTACTCACGCGGCTATCTGTCGCACCTCTTCAAAGCCAGCGAGCTGCTGGTGAACCAGCTGATCTCCATTCATAACCTGCGCTTCCTCATAAAGCAGACCAAGCTAATGCGGCTGGCCGCCGCCGCCGGGACGTTCAAACAGGCAAAAAAAGACTTCCGGAACGCGTACAGCGAGGAATGCGTGAAGAAAGACAAGCAGGATTTGCTATAATAATTTTTTACTAAGAATACGACGGAGGAAATATGAACGAGAATGCAGCCTTCATGCAGTTGGTCCCTTTCGCGGCCGTGGCCATAATATTTTATTTTCTGCTCATCCGGCCCCAGCAGAAGCAGCTGAAAGAAACCAAGCTGATGCTCGGGGCACTCAAGCCCGGCGACAAAGTGGTGACCCGCGGCGGGCTGATAGGCGTTATCTTCTCCGTAAAAGAGGACGAGGTGGAAGTCGAGATAGCCAGGGGCGTCAAGGCGGTCTTCACCCGCAGCGCGATAGGCGCGGTTTTAAACCAGGCGCAGCAACCTAAATAAGGAGCAGCGGAAATGAACAAATTACACTGGAAAATAGGCGCCGTACTGGGCCTCCTTATCCTTTCCTTCTGGCTGCTGTACCCCACCGTGGAATGGTACACCAGAACCGACGACGAAAGGGCCAAGAGCGAGGCCATGCGCATGCGTCCCAAGCGCATCCTGAACCTGGGCCTGGACCTGCGCGGCGGCACGCATATGCTGCTGGAGCTCGACGTGGAAAAGCTCGATAAAAAAGAGAAACTCAGCGATGCGCTGGCCCGCGCCATAGAGATCATCCGCAACCGCGTGGACCAGTACGGCGTGGGCGAAACCCCCATCTCCCGCCAGGGCGAGCGCTGGATCTCCGTGGACCTGCCCGGCATTTCCAATACCGAAGAGGCGGAGAACCTCATCGGCAGGACCGCATTGCTGGAATTCCGGCTCGTCAACACTTCCAACGAGGCCCAGGCCGTCTTGTCCAAAGTGGATGCCATGAGCGAACCTCCCCTTGATAAGAAAGGCGTGGTCGTTCCCGAGATAGCCAAGCTGATGCCAAAGGGCACGATAATCTGCAAAGCCGCCCCCGGCTCCGAAGGCGAGAGGGCGCGCTACTATGTGCTTGACGCCACGGTCCCCGTGACCGGCGCCTACCTTGAAAACGCCCGCGTGGAGACCGATCAGCAGTTCGGCATGCCCAGCATAGGCTTCACTTTCAATAAGGAAGGCGGCAAGCTGTTTGAGAATTTTACCGGCGCCAATGTCAACAAGCACCTCGCCATAGTGCTGGACGACGTGGTGCACTCGGCCCCCGTGATAAAGAGCCGCATAGGCGGCGGCTCGGGGGTCATAGAGGGGAACTTCACCATGGAGGAAGCCCGCAACCTGGCGATCATCCTGCGCGCCGGCGCGCTGCCGGCCCCGGTCACCATAATCGAGAAGCGCGTCGTGGGCCCCAGCCTGGGCGAGGACTCGATAAAAAAAGGCATATCTTCAGCCGCCATCGGCTTTATAATCGTGGTGGCCTTCATGCTGGTCTATTACCGCGCGGGCGGCTTCGTAGCCGATATCGCGCTGACGCTTAACTTCGTGTTCCTGGCCGCGGCCATGAGCTACTTCGGCGCCACCCTGACCCTGCCCGGCATCGCCGGCATCATCCTGTCGCTGGCTATGGCTATAGACGCCAATGTACTGATTCTGGAGCGCATGCGCGAAGAACTCCTTCTGTCTAAGCCCGTGGCGCTGGTCATCCCCACCTCCTATAACAAAGCCTGGAGCGCCATCCTGGACTCGAACGTGACCACCTGGATAGCGGCTATCTTCCTGTTCCAGTTCGGCTCCGGCCCCGTCAAAGGCTTCGCCGTGACGCTGACCCTCGGTCTGCTGGTCGGCATGTTCACCTCGGTTTTCGTGACCCGGGTCATGTATGAATTCTGGCTCACGTCCAACCCCAAGGAGCTCAAGATATGATGGTACTGATAAAAAAGACGAACATAGACTTTATGGGCAAGCGCTTCATCTTCTTCGGCATTTCGGCCGTGCTGATATTCGTCGGCGCCGCCTCGATGGCCGTAAAAGGCCTCAATCTCGGCCTGGACTTCACCGGCGGCACGCTGCTGCAGGTGCGCTTCGACCAGAAAGTTACCACGGCCGATGTGCGCGGCGCTATGACCAAGGCGGGGCTCGAGACCTCTATACAAAGCTTCACCGACCGCAACGCATACCAGATAAAAATAAAAGGCACACAGGAAAAAGTGAACGAGATGTCCGACAAGATCATGGCGGGCTTCACCGCCGGCCTCCCCGGCAACACCTTCACCGAGGAAAAGCGGGACTATGTGGGCCCCGTGGTGGGCCGCGATCTGGCTAAGAAAGCGCTGTTCGCTTTCATCCTGTCGCTGTTCGGCATCATTGTCTACGTGGCTTTCCGGTTCGCTAACCCGGTCTGGGGCGCGGCCGGAGTGGCCGCCCTCCTGCACGACGTGTTCGTGACCGCGGGCGCGCTGTCCATAACCAACAGGGAAATAGACCTGGTCATCGTGGCCGCCCTGCTGACCATAGCCGGCTACTCCATCAACGACACCATCGTCATCTTCGACCGCATGCGCGAGAATATGCGCATGTTCCCCAGGATGCCGCTCGGTCAGCTATCCAATACCAGCGTGAACGAGACCCTCTCCCGCACACTGATAACCAACTCCACGGTGCTGACCGTAGTGGCCATAATGTTCGTCTTCGGCGGCGAAGTCATAAACAACTTCGCCTTCGCCATGCTGGTGGGCAGCCTCTGCGGTACCTATTCCACCATAGCTATAGCCACCCCGCTGGTTTACCACTGGGAGAATAAGGGGAAGTAGGCGGCAAAGGATTAAGGATTAAGGATTAAGCTTTCTTACTACTTACTACTTGTCAGATGAGAAAGATTAAAAAGTTTAAAATCCCAGTATACTCCTACGAGGTGCTGCGCAAGGCCCGCAAGCATAAGCTGGACC
>CAMTWW010000040.1:0-4784 GCA_947085555.1 uncultured Elusimicrobia bacterium
GAGGCCCAGCTTTGAGCCGGCTGCCGCGTTGCTCCTCACTCACAGACCACCGGTATGCTCGTTCGTCGCGCCTTGCAGCCGGCTCAAATATGGGCCTCCAAATGCGTCAGTTATTCTTTAACGAGCCCTTATGCCTGCGGTCTCCCGGCCTGGTAGGCCATCACCTTGAGCGCCAGGATCCGCTTTTCCATCGGCGGGTGCGTGGCCAGCAGGTCGGCCGTGAAGCCCATCTTCTCCTCAATCAGGCTGCCGCGCGGGTCGGCGATGCACATATGCGCGACTCCGTTGTTTATAGCGTTCGTCGGCATCACCGCCCGGCGTATTTTCTCCAGCGCGGAAACCAGGGACAGCGGGTTGCGCGTCAATTCCGCTGCGCTGGCGTCGGCGAGGAATTCGCGCTGGCGGGAAATGGCCATAGCGAGGAGCCGCGAGATAAGCGGCGCCAGGATGACCAGGAGCAGCCAGACGACGAAAAGGATGAGCGCCGCGGCCCCCCCGCCTTTACGGCCGGAGCCGCGCGAGGAGATGCCCCTCCTGCCGTAGCGCATGCTGCGTCCCGCAAAGTCGCTCAACAGGGCTATGGCCCCCAGGAGGGCGGCCGTTACCGTCATCAGCCGTATGTCGTAATTGCGTATATGGCTCATCTCATGCGCCACCACGGCCTGCATCTCTTCGCGGCTCAGCGAGGCCAGCAGGCCTTCCGTCACGGCTATCACCGAATTAGCCGGGTTAGTCCCGGTGGCGAAAGCGTTTATATCCGGGTCCGGCACTATATAGGCGGCGGGCGGCGGCAGACCGGATGCGGTGGCCATCTCCGCTACGACGTTCAGGAACTGGCGCTCTTTTTCGCCGGAGGAAACGGCGCGGCGGGCCATGGTGGAGCGCAGAACCATGGCCGGCCCGTTGATCAGGCTGTTGGCGGACATCCCAAGGCCTATCAGCAGCGCTATTATAGTGCCAAATGGGATGCGCGCCGCGGCGCCGGCAGCCCTGGCCTCGTAATAGCCGTCGGCGTTCATCACCAACTGCGGGGCGTCCGTGGGATTGAAGTTCAGGTAGAAATAATCGAAACCGAGGCCTATGAAAAGAAAAAAAGCTATGAACACGCCCATTATCATGGCCGTCATGCGCCGGTTGGAAGCCTGCTGTTCGTAGATATTCATAAGTCCGGGTAGAGGTGTTAGGGTGGAGGGTAGAGGGTGCAGAAATAAGGAAATCCTTAAGCCTAAACCCTGAACCCTCTACCCTTTCTTTTACCCTCTACCCTGTTTTTACGCCGTCAGGTTCACCTTGACGTTTTCCCGCTCAGGGGAATCGGCCGGAAGTTCCCACAGCGCGGAGGGCGTGAAGCCCAGCGTCGCGGCGAACAGGTTGGTGGGGAACACCTGCTGGTCGGTATTGAACTTGGTCACCACGTCGTTGTAGAACTGGCGGGAAAAGCCGATCTGGTTCTCCGTGTGTCTCAGTTCTTCCATCAGCGTCTTCACCACTTCGATAGCCCTGAGGTTGGGGTAATTCTCGGACAGGGCCATCAGCTTGCCCAGCGCCTGCGTGAGCATGCCTTCCTTGGCCAGTATCTCGTTCATATTGCCGCCCTGCCCGGCCGAAACCGCGGCGGAGCGGGCCTGGATAACGCGTTCAAGAGTCTCTTTCTCGAACTTCATCTCGCCCTTGACCGACTCCACAAGGTTGGGGATCAGATCGTGGCGCCTTTTGAGCTGCACGTCTATCTGACGAAAGGCGTTCGCAACCTGGTTGCGCAGCTTAATCAGCCCGTTGAAAATAAACACCAGCCATCCGACCAGAACCAGCAGTACAATCGCTAATGCAGTCATTATTCCTCCTATTTACAAGGGGTAAGTTGATAAAGTTGACTGGTTGATAAGTTGACTAAGTACTCTATCAACTCTATCAACTCTATCAACTCTATAATCTCCCCGCTTTATCAGCCAGTAGTCTTGGTAAGTATCTCGCAGCCTGTCTTCGTAACCAGCACCGAATCTTCTATGCGCACGCCGAACTTGCCGTGCAGGTAGATACCGGGCTCGACGGTGACCGTCATCCCGGCGCGCAGCACCGCCTCGAAAGTGGTGTTAAGCCTGGGGAATTCGTGGATCTCCAGTCCGATGCCGTGGCCCGTACCGTGGATGAAATACTGCCCGAAGCCGGCGTCGGAAATATAATTGCGGCAAGCGGCGTCCACGTCCCGGGTTTTTACCCCGGCGCGCACTCTGGCCAGCCCGGCTTTCTGCGAACCGGCCACTATTGAGTAAACTTTTTTATATTCTTCGCCGGGTTTGCCGTGGAAATAGCTGCGCGTGATATCGGAGCAGTAGTTGCCGTAGACGCAGCCGTAGTCCAGCAGCACGGCCTCGTTGTTCTTAAGCTTCCGCTCTGAGGTCTCGTGATGCGGCATGGCGGAGTTGGGGCCGAAACCGACTATCAGGTTGAAAGAGGGGCCCTTGGCACCCATGGCCTGCATGATGTCCTCGAGTTCGCGGTAGATCGAAAGTTCGGTGCAGCCCGTCCTGATGCGCGGCTTCACAATAGCGAAGGCCCTGGCGGCAATGCGGCAGGATTTGCGGAGGATTTTAATCTCCTCCCCTTCCTTGACGGCCCGCAGCGTTCCGGTAAGACCGTCCTTTTCCAGTAGGCCGGCTTTGCGCCAGGCGGTGCCGCGGACATAGGTCTCCGCCTCCGGCTCGAAAGCGGCGCGCTTCAGCTTGAGTTCCTTGACGCGGGACAGAGCCGCCGCTTCCATGGCGCCTTCGGGCGCTACGGCGGTCACGAACTCCACTTTGGAACGGAAATGTTCCAGCAGCATTTTGGGCATGAACACCCAGGCGCCTGACCGGGAAACGACCATGGCGCAGCCGTCCAGATGGAAGCCGGTGAGGAAGCCTATCTCCAGCGTGCGGCCCATTACCAGGGCGTCCAGGCCATGCTGCTTGAGCATGTACTGTAAGTCTTTGATACGCTTGGCGTGTATATTCATGACGCTCCCGATAAGATGCAATAAGCTCCAGCGCCGCCGGATTCTCAGAATTATACAATTTTATGGTATCTATCGGTAGCGGGCGGTGCGGACCAGGCCGGTTTTGTTCAGGAGGAATTCCCCGGCGGCCAGCAGGGTTTCCAGCCCGTAGCGCATTCCGCCGGCGAAGGCTATGGAGGAGGCTTCCGGGAAATACCTGGCCGGGACGGGAATATCGCCGAGGCGCAGCCCTTTAAAAGCCGCCTGAAAGAGGTACTGAGAGTCGAAGGCGAAACCCTCGGAGTTATCCGCCCAGTTGATCTTTTCGAGCGCCGCCCTGGAGTAGGCGCGCAGGCCGCTGTGCCACTCGCCCAGGTTCTGCCCGGCGGCCAGGTTCTCTATGACCGTCAGGAACCTGTTGGCCAGGTATTTGTAGACCGGCATCCCACCCGACAGGGCCTCGGCGCGGGTGCGTATGCGGTTTCCCAGCACGACGTCGCAGATACCGTCCTCGATAATGCCGGTCATGAAGGGGATGACCCGGGGATCGTACTGATAATCCGGATGGAGCATCACCACTATGTCCGCCCCGTGCTCCAGCGCCAGGGCGTAGCAGGTTTTCTGGTTGCCGCCATAGCCTCTGTTGCGCGGATGCCTCACGGCCTTTACTCCCAGCTCCAGGGCCAGTTCATAAGTTCCGTCGGAAGAGCAGTCGTCCACGAGCAGAACCTCGTCGAAAGCCCCGGCGGGCAGGGAGCC
This sequence comes from uncultured Elusimicrobia bacterium, assembly GCA_947085555.1. Classification (GTDB taxonomy): domain Bacteria; phylum Elusimicrobiota; class Elusimicrobia; order Elusimicrobiales; family UBA9959; genus UBA9959. The sequence continues at coordinate 3,734 of CAMTWW010000040.1, forward strand.
CACCGTTTCCCGGAGGGTCTTGGCGGCATTGTAAGCGGGCAGCACTATTATTTTTTTCATTTCCCCCCCAGCTCCGCGGCCAGGCCGGCAAAGCCTTCCAGGGAGATTTCCTGTGCCCTTACCGAAGCCTTGAACCCGGCTTTTTCCACGGCCGCAGCGGCGGCGGCTTTATCGATTCCGCAAAGCCCCAGTGAATTTATCAGAGTCTTGCGGCGGTGCGAGAAAGCCTTGCGGACCAGGGAGCGGAAGGCGGCTTCCTCGGCCGGCAGGCCGAAGAAAACCTTGGGCCGGAAGACCAGCACTGAAGAATCCACGGCTGGCACGGGGGTGAAGCTCGCCGCTTTTATATCCAGCAGCAGCTCCGCCGAAGCCCGCGAAGCCGTCAGCAGCGTGAGCGCGCCGTAGTCGCTGTCGCCGGGGGCGGCGGTTATCCGGCGGGCGACCTCCTTCTGGAACATAAAGACCGATACCGCCAGGCCGCCGAACTGAAGCGTCTTTTCAAGGATCGCGGTGGCGCATTCGTACGGCAGGTTGCCGATAAAGGCCGTGCGCCCCGGCCCGGCGAGGGCGGGCAGGTCGATCTGCAAAAAATCCGCGTTGACCAGGTCCAGGCCCTTGAACTTTTCGCGCAGGGCGGGCAGCAGCGCCGGGTCTATCTCCACCGCCTTCATGAGCGACCAGTATCTGGGAAAAAGAAAGGCGGTCAGGGCGCCGCCGCCGGGCCCTATCTCGACCAGACGGTCGAAAGAGGCGTCTTCCAGGCACGCGGCTATGCGCGCGCAGATCTCTTTGTCGTTCAAAAATACCTGGCTGAATTTAGGCATGAATAAAAAAAAGTTAGAATAGCGGTGTCTTGATATTTAGACAAACGCCTGCTATATTAGACACGTGGCCAAGCGGATAAATTTTATCGAACACCCCCTGGACTGGATCTTGTCGCATGCTAGTGTAGTGTCCCGCAAATAACTGGCCATTTGAAGGCTCAGATTTGAGGCGGATGCGAGGCGCGACGAACGAGCATACCGGGGGTCTGTGAGCGAGGAGCAACGAA
>CAMTWW010000041.1:0-1529 GCA_947085555.1 uncultured Elusimicrobia bacterium
GGGCGATTCTTTCAACGACATGGCTAAAAGCCTCAAAGAACGCAACCTGCTGCAGGAGGCGCGCATCAGGGAGCTTTCGTCGCTGCGGGACATGGAGGGCGCGGTCATACAGCGTCTGGAAGAGGACGCTATTCTGCGGGTCTGCCTTAAAGCCGTCGCCGAGGGCATGGGTTTTGACCGGACGGGCCTCTACTGGGTGGATCCGGCCGGACAGGAGATCGTCGGGCGGCTCCTCTACGCCGCGGGCGACGACAGTCTCACGGAACCGGCCTTTCGCGCGCGGCGTATCCCGCTGGGCAAGAGCGGCGAGATCCTTAACGAGGTCATCAGCGCCCGGATAGCGCTGCATGTCCGCTTTCCGGAAAACGACCCGCGCCTCAACCGGAACTTCATCCAGGAGGCCGGTACGCGCGAATTTTTGATGGCCCCGATCTGCGGAAAAGACACGGTTTTCGGGGTCCTGGTCGCCGACAATCGCCGCAGCGGACGGCCGCTCAAGGCGACCGACAAGGACGGCCTGACCGTATTCGCCAGTGCGGCGGCCCTGGCGCTTGAGAACGCGACCCTCTTTCAGCACTTGTCGGAGTCCGAGGCCCGCTATCGCGCCGTGCTGGACAACTCGCCCGAAGCCGTGCTGGGCCTCTCCCGCGAGCAATGGATCGCTACCTGGAACAGGGGCGCCGAGAGCATCTTCGGATACCGCGCGGAGGAGATCGTGGGCAAGCCCCTGAACGCGCTGTTCCCTCCCGGGGCGGAGAAAGATTTCCAGCGGCTGTTGGCCGAGGTCATGGAGAAGGGGGCGGCACGCGACTTCTATCTCCAGGGCCGGACCCGCAGCGGCCAGCTCCTGGACCTCAGCCTTTCCTGGGGGGGTTCCCAATCCGACTTCTGGATGAACAAGGAATGGTCCGTGGTCATACGCGACATAACGGAGTCCAGGAAACTCGCGCGTCAGGTCGTTCAGTCGGAAAAGCTTTCAGCGGTGGGGCGGCTCATCTCCGGCATCGCGCACGAACTCAACAATCCGCTTCAGGCCGTCATCGGCTACGCGCAGTTCCTGGCGGCCGATAAACGTCTTAAGGGCAGCGAGGATCTCAAATGCATCCACCAGGGCGCGATACGCTGCAGGAAGATCATTGATAACCTCCTGCTTTTCGTGCGCCAGGGCGGCACCGAGAAGCGGCCCGTACGCGCGGACAGGGTGGTGAGCGCCGCGCTGGAGCTCCTGGACTACAAGCTGAGCAAGGCCGACGCCGTCCGCGTGACCACAAGCCTGCCCCGGAGCCTGCCGCCCGTAAACGGAGATTTCCAGCAGCTTCAGCAGGTCTTTATCAATCTGATCAACAACGCCTGCGACGCCATGTCTGGCCAGTCCGGGCCCAAACAGATCCTCATCGGCGCCTCGGCGGCCGGGAACAAAGTGCGCCTGGAGGTGGCCGACAACGGCCCGGGCATCGCGCCCGCGCACCGGGCCAGGCTCTTTGAACCGTTCTTCTCCACAAAAAGATCGGAAGAGCAAACGTCTGAAC
>CAMTWW010000042.1:0-4586 GCA_947085555.1 uncultured Elusimicrobia bacterium
AAGTGAAACTGCGCCCCCGCGGCATACTTTCGGACATCGCCCCCACCGTCCTCCAGGCGCTGGGGCTGGAGCAGCCGGCAGATATGACCTCCAGGTCGCTTATAGCCTGATGTTCATAAAGCTCAAGGTACACCCCGACTCCAGGCGGGACAAAGTGTTTAAAAAAGCCCCGGACGCCTACGAGATCTGGACCAAGTCCCCCGCCGGGCGCGGCCTGGCCAATGCCTCGGCCCTGCGCCAACTCTCGGTGGAACTGGGAGTGGACGTAAAAAAGATACTCCTTGTAAAGGGCGCCGCCTCTACCGCCAAGATAGTAAAAGTGATATAATTTCGCCCATGATAGACCGTAAGAACGCGCGACTGCTGGCCCTGGCCGGTATAATAATTTTCGTCTCCACCATAGCCGTGCTGCTGGCGCGCCAGCTCAACCTGGGCCCCGAGCGCCCCGCCCCGGCTTTCCGCACCTTCGGGCCTGAAACCGCCCCCGTGCATATCTACGAATATACCGACTTCGCCTGCCCCGCCTGCCGCCACGCCGCCGCCAAGCTGGACGAGATGCTGAAGATCTACGGCCCCAGCCTGCGCGTCAGTTTCAAGCATTACCCGCTGATGGACATCCACCCCTGGTCTTTCCACGCCGCCGCCTACGCCGACTGCGCCGGCGAGCAGGGCAGGTTCAAGGAATACGCGGAACTCCTGTTTGAAAACCAGGAGAACTGGGCACGGGCCAAAGACAAGCCCGGTGAATTTGAAGCCTACGCCGCCAGGCTGAAACTCGATTGGCCGAAGATAGCTGCCTGCGCCGACTCAGCGGAAACGCATAAACGGATAAACCTGGACATAGCCGAAGGCGACATGAAAGGCGTGAACGCCACGCCCACCTTCTTCATAAACGGCAAGCGCGCCGTGGGCGGCGGCCAACTGGTGGAGCAGGCCAGGAAATTCGATAATATCCTCAGGGCGGCGAAACCATGAACGCTAAGCCCGGAACTAAAGAGATAATAGGCCTCCTGGCGCGGCTGGCGGTGGGCGGCGTGCTCCTTTACGCCGGCCTGCTGAAAGCCCTCGCCCCGGCGGAAGAATTCGGCTACGCCATAGAAACCTATAAAGTGCTCGACGCCCGGCTCTCGCTCTGGTCCGCCTACCTGGTACCCTGGCTTGAAATTTACGCCGGCCTGCTGCTGGCCGCCGGCGTCTTCACTCGCTTCAGCGCCCTGTTCTCCGCGGCCATGCTCCTCTTCTTCGAGCTGCTGCTGGCCCAGGCCTGGCTGCGCGGGCTGCCCATCACCTCCTGCGGCTGCTTTGGTAGCGGCGGGAGCAATTCCATAACCCAGGAATTTATCCTGAACCTGGTTTTCCTGGCGCTGACCTGGGCCGCCTACAAATACGGCTCGGCCTGGTCCGCCGACAGGGCGGCTGAAAAGCTATGAAGCGCCTCCTCCTGCTGGCAGCCCTGGCCGCCGCCGCGGTTTCCCTTACCGCTTTCAGGCCTTACAGCCAGGGCGCGCGCTCCAAGGCCGCCTGGATGACGGTCTCCGCCATAAAGACCGGCCAGGAGTATTACCTGGAAGTGGCCCAGGACGGCCAGGCCGTAATGCGCGAGGAAAACCCGAAAAGCGTGATAACCAGGCGCGGCGCCATAAAGCCGCAGTTGGTAAAGGACTTCTTCCGCGAGATCGAGAACTCCGAGATCATCAATTCGCAGAACGTGAAGCGGAGCAAAATGGTGTTCTACCGGGGCGACTTGCTTAAGATTTCAGCCTATATAAGCGGCGAGCTCACCCGCACTGAGGCCCCGCTCGATAATTTCGGCGAGGCCTTCTCCTACGCCTTCAACGAGGTCAGGAAAGCGGCAGCCGTCCTGCCCCTGGAAGAAAAGACGCTCTCCTTCCTGCGCGCCGAGACGGTAGAGGGCGAAGCCCTCGACTCCTTCAGGGCCAAAGCGGCGGCGGACGGCGAGGTAAAGAACATAGAGACTGAGGACCTGAAACGGATAAAGCCGCTGATGACGGCCGTAAAAGAACCCCACCGCCTGGTGCCCATCGAGACCGCCGAGGCGCTCAAAGAGCTGCAGGAATTTATTTCCAGCCGCCGCCTTTACGGCCTGCGCACCCTTTTTTACGTGCCCAGCACGCGCGGCACTTTTAAATGCGAACTGCTGGAGGCGGGTAGGAAAGCGGCGCCCCAGGCCGCGCCGGCGCCGAAGAAAGACGCCAAAAAACCCCGGGGGAAAACTAAAGGATAAAACGCGGCTTTTTTGTTAGAATAACCCTATGGCGGAAGAACCCAGGATAAAAGTGACGGCGGTCGACGACGACGAAACCATTCTCGAAGTTTACGAGACCGGGCTGGCCACGGCCGGCTGCGAGGTGCGCACCTTCGTGGATCCCAAAAAAGCCAGGGATTTCTTCGCCGCGGCCAGGCGGGAAGAGCTGCCGGACGTCATCCTCATGGACATCATGATGCCCGGGGTGGACGGGATTACCCTCATGGGGGACATCCGCTCCCATGACGCTGCGGCCCATATTCCCATCATCGCCGTCAGCGGCCTGAACGACGCCGCCACCCTCAACGACGCTCTCCTGTTCGGCGCCATGGATTACCTGGTAAAGCCTTTCGAGCTGGGCGACCTGGTAGCCAAGATCAAAAAAGCCGCCGAGCTCTCGCGCAGAAGGGCTCCCAGGCCCTGACCCTCTAAGACAGGTTCCCGGGCCGCCTGATTTGCAGGCGGTCTTTATTGTTTATAATATATGACGAGCTTATACGGAAACACGCGCGAGGGGAACAAGTTATGATCAAGACGCTTCACACCGTTTTTACGCAGAAAACACACGAGGGCACCACGGAAAGGCTGCTGCAGTATTCCTTCGCCTACTTCGGCCTTTATGTGGTCGTCGGCTACCTGGCCAAATACTTCGACAAAGTGCTGGGCATGGGCGGCACCTCCTACGCGGTCTACAACACCATCGGCGGCATGCTTCTCTGCAACGTCGCGGTCCTCGCCTGGGGCTGGTACAAATTCAAATCCAGCGACCGCATAAATTTCCTGGGCATGAATATGCCCCGCGAGTTCCTTTATATCATCCCCTCCGGCATCTGTACGGCCGTCATCATCCCCACCACCACGCTGATGTACACCCTGCCCATCTCGGTAATGGTGGCCATGATGATAATGCGGGCCAGCGTCATCATCATAAGCCGCCTGGTGGACTCCATACAGATCCGCCAGGGCATACTGCACAAGGTGGTCTACTGGGAAGAAAATATGGCCGTGGTTTTCGCCCTGCTGGCCCTGAGCCTGAAATTTTATTATGTCCGCGCCGGAGATTTTGATTTTATAAACAATGCCGCGGCCATGACCATACTGACCTTCTACCTCATCGCCTACTCCATCCGCATTTACATCTTCAATTATTACAAGAACACGCGCAAACCCGACGCCATCTACGATACGAAAGGCTTCTTCGCGGTGGAGCAGATTTCCTCCACCACGGCGATCCTGATAGTCGGGCTGGTCTACTTCTACGCCGTCAACCCCGATCCGGCCCTGGACGCCAAGACCTTCGCCTTCCAGTTCAAAAACTCCTTCCTGAACGTGCCGGACCGCTGGCTGGAAGCCATCATCTCCGGCCTGCCTTTCGGTTGCGCGGCCTTCTTCTCGGTGTTCCTGTTCATGTTCAAGGGCCGCACCGCCACTTTCGCCGGGCTGGTGAACAGGCTCACCTCGCTTGTGGCCGGCACCGCCGCCACCCTCTTCGTCTGGTGGCTGATAGCCGGGCAGAAACCGCCGAAGCCGGAAGACTGGCTGGGCCTGGCGGCCATCTTCATAGCCATCTATTTCATGGGCAAGGCGGAGAAGAAACGCGCCTGCGAGCTGGCCAGCGCCCACGAGATAGAGCCGGAAAAGGACACCGAAATCTGCGCCCCCGCCAACGGCGCGGCCGCGGCCAAAGAGCAGAATTAATACACAGCGGAGAAACTTCATGAAAAAGACCGGGAACGAAAAAGTCAATATCTGCGTAGTGGGCGCGGGCTATGTGGGCCTGGTCAGCGGGGCTTGCCTGGCCGAGGCCGGCCACCGCGTGGTCTGCGTGGACAGCGACCCCGCTAAGATAAAGATGCTCGGGAAAGGCGTAATACCCATCTACGAGAACGACCTGGAGCGGGTCGTTAAAAAGAACGTGAAAGCCGGGCGCCTGCACTTCGCCAATTCCATAAAAGACGGCATGCACCACGGCGGCTGCCGCGCCGAAGCCGTGTTCATAGCCGTGGGCACCCCGCCCCGCGACGACGGCTCCGCCGACCTCTCCGCGATAGAAAAAGTTTCGGAAGAAGTGGCCAGGAACATGACGGATTACACCGTGATAGTGGAGAAGTCCACCGTGCCGGTGGCCACCTGCGACTGGATCAGCAAGACCGTGAAGCGCCATAACAAGAGCAACCTGCCTTTCGACGTGGCCTCCAACCCGGAGTTCCTGCGCGAAGGCACGGCCGTCTGGGACTTCCTGGAGCCCGACCGCGTGGTGGTGGGCGTCTCGTCCAAACAGGCCGAGGCGCTGATGCGCCGCGTCTATAAACCCATAAAA
>CAMTWW010000043.1:0-5367 GCA_947085555.1 uncultured Elusimicrobia bacterium
AAAATGCCGTCCATACTAGACGGTATCAAGATGCCGGAGATGCAGCCGCCGGACTATTCGAAGCCCGCCCAGGCCCCGGAGCCCCAGACTCCCAGGCCGGAAGCCGTTAAAGAGGTCCCCTCTGAGCCCGTTATCCCGGAGCGAACGCCGGCTCCCGCCGAGCCTTTCGACGCGGAGAAAACCGTCGTTCTTGAATCATTCACCGGCCTTCCCGAGGGCTCGCAGGTCCCCGCGGAAATTTCCTTTTCACAGGAACCTGAGCCCGCTCTGCCCGCCGAAGAAAACAGCGGTGCGGCCGCGCAGGAACCGGAAAGACCGGCCGTGCAAAGCCTTGGGGATTTCATGTTCGGTGAGGAAGCGGAAAAGCCCGCCGCCGCGGAACCCGCGAAGCTTTCAGGCAGCCCGCTTGAACCTCCCGCTGAGGAGCCGGTCAGGAATGTCGCCGACGGCCCTTCGCTTTTAATTTCTGAACTTACGCCCCCTTCCGAGGATTTTCCCGCGCCTGAAGCTTCCCCTGCCGATTTCCCCGAGGCCGGCCTGCCGGTTATGCCTGAGCCCGAGCCCGGCCAGTTGACCTTTAACCCCGGCGAAGAAGCCGCCAGGCCCGAGGAGCAGCCGCAGGCTGAACTTAACCCGGACGAAACCGGTCCCGGAAAAAAGGCGGATGCCGCGACGTTCGAGGCCTCCCACGATTTCGGTATACCGGACATTGACGCGCTTATGCAGCTGTCGGACGCTGAAAAACCCGCTTCTGAGCAGCCGGCCCAGCCCCTGCCGGAGGCGGGGCTGCTTCCGGAGTCCGTTCCTGCCCCTGAACAGCAACCGTCCGAGCCGCAGGGTTTACAGTTTGAGCCTTTCTCAGAGCCTGCCGCCGAACCTAAACTTGAAGCGGGCCCGGAAGTGCAATTCGGATCGCCCGTTGAGCCCGGGTCCGAACCTAAACCTGAGGCCGGCCAGGGGATACAATTCGAGTCCGTCGCCGGGCCTGCGTCCGGTTCCGGCATAGAACTGGCGCCCGGCATCGAGCTTGGGGCAGGAAGCCCCGCGCAGACGCCCAACCCGGATGAAACGCTTCCCGGTTTGCAGCCTTCCCAGACTCCGCCCGGGGACGGGTCCGGAGGACAATATAGTTCTTCCTCGCCGTTATCAGGGGACGAGACGCTGGTAGTGGCCCCCCGGGCGGAATCCCCGGGCGAGGAAGAAAAAACCGTTATTTTCCAGGCCAGCCCGGAAACAACGACAAGGGCGCAGGCCAAGGACCTCGCCTCCCTGTCCGTCAAGCAGGCGGCGGAAGGTATACCGCCCGAGCGCATACGCTCCCTGGTATTCCTCTATTCCCCCGGCGGCGAGGCGCTCTGCGCCACCGTGCTGGCGGAGCTGGACGCCATCTGTCTCAAGTCGGCCACCAAGCCGATGTTCATAAAGCGCGCCTATGTGAAGGAGTGCGATATAGACTCCAACGCCAACTTTATCCACCAGTCCGTTACCGACGCTGGCGCGGCCGGGCTTGTCTGCGTCGGAGCTGTGCCGCAGGAGAAGGTCTACGAGCTAGAGAACGCTTTCGCCTCCTCGGGCGGTTTCTTCAGATATTATGATTCCTCCACCTTTACGCATTCTTCGGCGCTCGACCTGGTGGCTGACCTGATACTCCGTTAAAACTATGGTAACTGCTCAGGAAGCCAGAAGTCAGAATTCAGGAGCCAGAAGGTGAACGCCGGCAACGAGATAAAGTTCTGTTATTCTGAATTCTGACTACTGAATTCTGACTACCTGAGTAGCTACAAAACTATGCTCAAAAAATGGGACGTCGCCCCGGCGCCTAATGAAAAAAATCCGGGCCGCCATAAACTCCTGATAAAAGGGGAGATGAAAGACATCTTCCTGATAGTCAAGAAGCTGGGGAGCCTCTGTTCCCGCCCGGAAAAAACCTCAGGGGAATTCGACTTCATTATCTACCTTTCCAAGCTGGAAATGGACACGCTGAAGAAACTGAAGGCTATCACCTTCGAGCTCAGCGCTCCAACGCCCGCCGCCGAGGCAGCCGACGTTTTCGGCGAAGAGCCGGCCCCGTTCGATTCCCCTAAGCCTAAGATTAAAACCAGCCCCGCTGCCGAGCCGCCCGTACAGCAGCCCGCGCCCAGGCCAGCGGAACAGCCTAAGCCGGCGCCCAAACCCGCGGAGCAGCCGGTTTCCGCAGCCGCGCAGCCCCCTGCCGATTCTCCGTCAGTTACCAGGCCAAGGGGGAATTTCGTTCCTTCAGCCGCCACCCGCGCCGGGAAGGAAGAGGCCCCCGCGCCGGCCCCGGCCCCCCAGGCTCCCGCGCCGGTCGCGGCCGCGCCCGCCGCGGGCGCGATCTCCATCTCGTCGCGGATAAAAACGCGGTGGTCCATGGAACTGCCGCTTATCCCGACTTACAGTTTCCAGACCCTGGTAGCCGGCTCGCATAACCGCTTCGCGCACGCGGCCGCCATGGCCGTGGTGGAAAACCCCGGCGTCATCTACAACCCGCTCCTGGTTTTTGGCGTGCCCGGCACGGGCAAAACCCATTTCGTGAACTCGATCTCCTACGGTCTTTCCGCCTCGATCGGGCAGAGCAGCATCTTCGCCACCGACGGGATAAAGTTCTCAAAAGGCATCGAGCTTGCCATAAAGGAGGGCGGCGTGGCCCGCCTGGAGGAGCTCCTCGGTAAGGTGAAGGTGCTGATAATAGACGATGTGCATCTGCTGATGGTGTCGGAGGCCAATAAAAAATACCTTTCAAAGTGGCTGAACGATTTCACGGCCCAGAACAAGCAGATAGTGGTTACTTCGGTTTTTCCTCCCAAGTCCCTTTCCGGCCTGGAGGACGCCGTCGGTTTTCAGTTCACGCAGGGCTGGATGGTGGATCTTAAGATGCCGCAGGCACAGGCTTACAAAGCCATCCTCAACCAGCTCATGCAGGGGCTGGACGTGAAGCTCTCCGACGAAGAAGCCAACAGTATCTTCGCCGGCGCCCTCACGCCGTTCAACGAGGCGGGGAAAACCCTGGAGAACATGAAGAAGCTGGAAAAATTCGTGATAAACGCCATGACGAGCGTAACGCACGCGCAGCTCCTGGATATGCTCCTCGGCTTCGGCGAGACCCCCGCGCCAGGCGGCGTCACCGAAGAGGATATGCGCCAGGCTTCCTCCTGGAAGCCCTCGCAGCTGGACTCGGCCTGGTCCAAGTGGGGGCTCTTCCACCCCAAGGGGCTGCGCCGGGAGGCGGACTTCGCGCTTTTCAGCCTGCATGAAAGGGCCAAAGAGCTGGGCCTGAACCCCGACTGGAGCCAGGTCTTTATCGAGGAGTACGACTCCGACGAGCTTTACGGTATCCCGTTTAAAATAGGTAATTTCGCCAGCGAGCGCAACGTCAACGGCGTCATCGTGATAGGGCCGCAGCCCACCTCCGCGCTGGGCGCGCAGGGGATGGAGTTCAGGCACATCGCTTTCAAGATACTGGACAGCTTCCTGGTGAAAAGCGCGTGGCTGCCCTGTGAGAAGCTGAAATCAAGGGCAGCCTACGCCAAAATCCTTATGGACCTGATCTAAAGCATGATAGCTGAACTCATTGGGGCCGGAACTTTGGGCGCCGCGGGCGCTTTCGGCGCTTACTGGTATCTGAAATTCCGGGACGTACTCCCGATGGAAAGCTCGCTGCATTCCTCGCAGAAAGCCCTGGCCGACTTCACGGTCTTCGCCAGGGAAACGATGGAGCGGGCTTTCGCCCCCGAGCAGCCCGAGCATTACGGGGACATCACCAGCTACTACCTGATGAAGCTCCACAAGTCCTTCCCGGACAGCTCCATCCTGCTTTTCGAGAAGGGCTCCGGCCAATGGCTCCTGGTCAACTATCTCAAATATTTCAAGGCCGAGCCCAAGCTGCTGACCTCCTATAAATGGAGCGCTTTCGACCGCAGTTCCGCAGAGGGGGAACTGCTCCGCTTCGACGACGCGCGCGCCGGCGACTACCAGGGGGTGGAGGAGCTATTCTCCATCTTCGGGATAAAGTCCGCGCTGATGTGCCCTTTCCGCGCGGCGGCCGGAGCCCCTGAACGGCTCATACTGTTCGGCGCCGCCGGCCCTTCGTTTTTCGACGCGGCACTCCCTTACCTGCGCTTCGTGGCCTCGCAGCTTTCCTCCATCTCCAAGGTCTCCGACAAGATCTTTTCCCTCAAGAAGGAGGCGGACCAGTTGAAGAGCGAAGTCAACGCCGTGGTCAAGGAGCTGGACGTCGCCGGTTCGCGCCTGATCCAGCGCGCACGCGAGCGGAAAGCGCTTTACGAGGTGGTTACGAAAGTCACGGGCCCCGGCGGCGATTCCCAGGGCGGCTGTTCGGCCATTCTCAATATCGTGGCCAAGATGGTGGAAGGCGACGTGGTCGCCTGCCTGCTCTTCGACGAGGCCAAGGGCGAGCTGGTGGTCAGCCCCGGCGCCTACGGCATCCCGGACGAGGACCGCATGTCCTACAGCGTCCCGGTCAGCAACCACTCCAGCGCCTCCGTGCGCACTTTTCTCAGCCGCAAGCCTTTTATAACGGAAGACGCCCAGAACGATCCCGACGTGCTCGCCCGCTACGCCAGGCTCTGGGAGATACATTCGCTGATGATCGTGCCCATCTGCCTGCACGACCGGATCATAGGGGTCATGCGCGTGGGCAGCCGGCGCAAGGATTTCTTCACCCCGGACCAGCTGGAGTTCCTGACCATCATAGCCGACGAGCTGGCTATAATCATAGAGATGGTGACGCTCTACGAGAATCTTTCCAAGACCGCCGGCGAGCTGGCCCAGCTCAATAAGCTCAAGGACGAGTTCCTGGCCACGGTCAGCCACGAACTGAAGACGCCACTGACCACTATAAAGGGCTTCGTCTCCGTAATACTGAGCGGCGAAGTCGGGCCTCTGAACGAGCAGCAGACGAACTTCCTTACGGTCGTTGACCAGTCGGTGAACCGCCTGACGCACCTGATCTCCGACCTGCTGGACCTTTCGCGGCTTAACGGCAAGGTAGAGATGGAGTTCCGCAGGATAGACCTCTCGGAACTCGTGCGCAGTTCCGTTTCAGCCATGTTGCTCAAGGCCAGGGAAAAGAACGTGGAGCTTTCCAATGAAACCATAAAGGGCCTGCCGCCTGTGCAGGCCGATACCAGGTGGATAAGCCAGGTGGTGGACAATCTGGTGATAAACGCGATAAAATACGCCGGCGCCGGCGCGACCGTGAAAGTCACCGGCAGCGATAAGGGCGAGGCCGTGGTCATCTGCGTGGAAGATAACGGCCCCGGCATACCGCTGGAAGAGCAGAAGATGGTCTTCGACAAGTTTTACCGGGGCAAGGCCAGCGCCAGCACG
>CAMTWW010000044.1:0-2343 GCA_947085555.1 uncultured Elusimicrobia bacterium
GCACGGCAACACCTACTACTGGATGACCGGGGATTTCAAACCCAGGGACGAGGACAAGGCCAGCGACCTGAACGCGCTGCGCGCAGGCTATGTCTCGGTTACGCCTATACAGTTCGACCTGACCAACTACAAGTTCATCACGGAACTGCAGAACTGGGGAATAAAGTTCTGAGCGGTCGCGGAAAGCGGATCGAGATTTCTTCAAATATTACTATGCTCAAAGAAGAAGCGATAAGCAAGACCTGTGAAAAATTAATAAAGAAGTATCCCTCCGAGGCCGCCAGGATCTCCGCCTGCGTGCGACAGGCGGCCGGCCTCTGGAATACCCGGAAGGACGGGGGGGCCGCGGACTTCCGCCGCTTCTGCCTGGACCATTTTTTCATAGGCCCCGAGCTGGAGAACCTGCTGGCCGTCTTCGAGGATAAGCTGGAGCAGGCGAACGGTCATTTTACGGCCCTGCAGTTGAAGCTGCGCCGCGAGGTGGACGAGGACACCGGCCCGCTGGGCCCCGCCGACAGGCTGTTCGCCACTTACTCCCCTTCCGCCCACTTCACCGAGGATATGTTCCAGGTAAAGCTGGCTTTCCTGGCGCTGCTGAATTTCCCGGTAAAGGACCTTGAAACCTGCCTGGAGGAAGGCCCCGCCTGGAGCCGGGACGACTGGGCCAGTGCCCGCCTAGCGCGGCGCTTCGCCAACCGCGTGCCGGCGGAGATAGCGCAGGAGCGGGAGCAGGCCTACGCGGAAGCCGGCAACTACATAAGCTCCTACAATATTTACATGAACCGGCTCACCGGCCCTGCCGGGGACGAGCTTTTCCCGGCCGGCCCCAGGCTGCTCTCCCACTGGGGCTTGCGGGACTATCTTAAAGGGCTTTACTCCGACGCCGACGGCCTGAGCGGGCAGCGGGTTATACAGACCGTGATGGAAAGGATAATAGCCCAGGAGATCCCGCGCAAGTTCATCAATTCCGATAAGTACCGCTGGTACCCGGCCGGGAACACGCTGGACGGAGCGGCGGCGGAGCGCGAGCCGGACACGCGCTACGAAAAATTCCTGGAAATTTTCCTGGCGCATCTGAAAGAGGACGTGTATTATCCGGCCGAGCCCACCCACATGGACAGGAAGTTCAAGCTGGAGCGGGAGATCCCCGAACCCGAAGCGGAAAAGATGTTCACGGACCTGCTGGAAGCCGTGGAGGGCGCCGGGACCGCCGCGCTCATAGCCTCCAGGCTGGGCAGGCCGCTAGAGCCCTTCGATATCTGGTACGACGGCTTCAAGCCGCGCTCCGGCATCTCCAGGGCCGAGCTGGACGGCGCGGTCTCGGCCAAATATCCCGACGGGGCGGCCTTCCAGAAAGGCCTGCCTGAAGTACTCGGGAAGCTGGGCTTCTCTAAAAGCACGGCCGCCTTTGTGGCGGAAAGAGTGCAGGTGGATCCGGCCCGCGGGTCCGGGCACGCCTGGGGCCCGGCCATGCGCACCGAGAAGGCGCGCCTGCGCACCAGGATACCGAAAGGCGGGCTGGACTACCAGGGCTTCAATATAGCCATGCACGAACTGGGCCACTGCGTTGAACAGGTCTTCTCTCTTTACAAGGTGGACCATACGCTGCTCGCCGGGGTGCCGAATACTGCCTTCACCGAGGGCTTCGCTTTCGTGTTCCAGGACCGCGATATGGAAATACTGGGCCTCTCCGCTCCGGACGAGGCGGCCGCGCACGCCAAAAGCCTGGACACGTTCTGGGCGACGCGGGAGATCGCCGGCGTGGCGCTGGTGGACATGAACGTCTGGCGCTGGCTTTACAAGAACAAGGACGCCGAGCCGGCGGACCTGCGCCAGGCCGTGCTGGAAATTTCCAGGGGCGTCTGGGACCGCTATTACGCGCCTCTTTTCGGCGCCAGGGGCAGCACCCTGCTGGGCGTCTATTCCCACATGATAAACTACGCGCTTTACCTGCCGGATTACCCGCTGGGGCATATCATAGCCTTCCAGATAGAGGAATATTTCAAGGGGCACAGCCTCGCCGCGGAGATGGAAAGAATGTGCGTGCAGGGCTCGGTGACCCCGAAGGAGTGGATGCTGCGGGCCGTCGGGGCCGGCATCTCCCCGGAGCCTATGCTGCGGGCGGCCGCCAAAGCGCTGGCCGCGTTAAGGAAGGAAGGGAAATAATGGACAAAGAAAAACTGAAGAAAGCCTACCTTGCCGCGGCGATAGCGGCGGCCGGCATAATCGCGGGCCTGGTTTTTTACACGGGAATAGTGGAGCTCCTGCGCAGCAGCGGCTACAAGCCCGCGCTGAGGCCTCCGGACGCCGGCGGGGCGAAATACGCTCTTTACTTTCTGGCCC
>CAMTWW010000045.1:0-6939 GCA_947085555.1 uncultured Elusimicrobia bacterium
AGGTCAAAAGTAAAGACCTGACCCCATTCCCCATAACAATACACTCGTAAAAATCCAGCCCGAGCGCTTCCCAGATCTTTTTTGAATTGGCGGTCTGGATAGTGCAGAACACATGGCTCATATCCGCGGGCGTATCATGGCTGCCGCCCATACGCACCCCGAAATCGGGATCTTTTAAGACATTACGCATGGTGGCAAGGTTTTGATTGAGAATTTCATCGCGATGCGCGATAAACAGGAGCCTGGGCCGCCTGACTTAAATAGAGGAAGCCCGGCGGGATCTTTGAAGCCGGGACAAAAACTCTTTTCGATGAAGCGGAATCGTCGGTTGTTTTGTGGTCGGCCGCAGTGAAACCATCTCATGCCAGGCGTGATCGTCCTCGGTCGGATATTCAAAGCCCTGGGCCTTAAATTTATGTTGAAGGTCAGGAAGCCCGGCCTGAGAAGGAATAAAGTATTCCCCGTCTATAAGCAAAGGCCGGATGTCTTTTAGTGATATGGCTCCCTCCAACACAACACTGCCGTGTTGTTTGTAGTTAGAGGCATCGCGATACAAATATTCCAGCAATGTGTTCATGTTTAGCCTCCAGCCAGAACCAGATATTTCCCTCGCGTTTCTTTTGCGGACGACGCTCCACCACTGCCAAAGCCCTCTTCAAGCAGCAGCGAGACCTGTGCCGGCGATGGCAGCTCTCCCTTTAAGTTGTCCGGCACCGTTTTAAAGACTTTGTATGTGGAAACGCCTATGGGCTTTTTGGATTCGCGCAGGGAATACTCAACGATCATCCTTTTCTTGCTCTTGCAGATAACTATCCCGATGGACGGGTTCTCCTCCGGCGTTTTAACAAGCGAGTCCAGCGTGGCCAGATAAAACTGCATCTTGCCAATGTATTCCGGCATGAACTCGCCCACTTTAAGTTCCACTGCCACAAGACATTTCAAATGCCGGTGATACAGGAGGATGTCTATGAAGTATTCCTGCCCGTCCACCTCAAGCCGGTACTGGCTACCGGCAAAAGTGAAGACCCCGCCCATTTCGGTCAGGAACCTGTTCACTTTTGAGATTAGGGCGCGCTCAAGCTCTTTTTCGCTGTGCTCTTCGCTTAGCTCCATCAAATCAAAAGTGTATTCGTCCTTTATCGCCAGCTTGGCCTGGCTGCGGACTTTCTCGGGCACAGTGGAGTCGAAGTTGGTCTGGTTAGCCAGATATTTCCGATAAGTACAAGCTTCGATATTTAAGGTCAGCACGGCCTTTGTCCAACCATATTTGCGCGTTGCTCGCAGGTAAAACTCCCGCTCAGTGTCGTCTGCGCACCTATCAAGAACTATAATATTCTGGCTCCAACCTATTTCTGCAACCATTGGCTGCAGTTTTAGATTCTTACTGTAGTGGATATGAAATTTACGCATATTCCAGATGTTTCGCGCTGAAAAACCCCGCGCTCCGGGGAACTCAAGCCGCAGATCCGAAGCAAGACGTTCCACAACAGATCTTCCCCAGGTATTGCCCGCCTGGCGCTCTATTATCATGCGCCCTATGTCCCAATATAGAGTTACCAATTCTGTATTAGCGGCCTTAAGAGCCGCGTATTGCGCAGCGCGCACGCGCTGCTTAATATCCGCCAGCAACGTGCCGTAACCAGGAACAATTTCTTTTTTAGACATAACCCCCCTTGCCGTATAAATAGCATAGCAGACCAACGCGACAACCGTCTGTCGGGATGGTTTTTGGGATTTTTGGTTTTTTTGAAACAGTCCGGGGCGTGAGACTAATTATTTTCCTCGAATTCTGCCCGAATGGCGGGCGGCATGTATTTTAAATCTTTCGGCGCATTTGATGGCAGGGGCTCCTGCTGTTTCTTTGCTTCGGGCACGCCTGGCTCCCCGTCCTTCCTCGAAAGAAGCGCCTGCCTTTTCTCTTTTTCCTTCTCCTCAAGCTCTTTGCGCATGGAGGGCGGCATGTATTTTACATCCTCGTGAGCCTTTAGCGGCCGCGGCTCGGTTGGGATAAGCACCGCGCGGTGCTGATATGCCTCCGGCTTACCGATCACTCGCATTTCCGCCCGCAAGTCCCGCAAAAGATCGCTGTCCAGCAATTCGGCCGGCTCCGGTTCTTCAGCAGAAACCAGGGGCAGCTCCATTTCCACCACGCGCTCTTGCAGGAACGCGCGGATGTCGGCCTGCTGCTCCGGCTGCAACTCGCGCTGCTTGAACCAGGTGATGTAGCCGTTCAAGTCATCTAAATGCAGCACCTTCACATACGAATCCGGCGGCGCAGGCGGCAGGGCGCCCTCCGTGAGTATTATGCTGCGCACCGGCAGCTTGCCGAAGCCCGGCTTAAGCAGATCGGCGCAGAGATAGCGCGCACGCTGCACCTGATCGAAGGGGTTGTGATAAGAACCGGACTTTGTGAAGCTCGCGCTCCAGCGCTTGGTTTCAATGATGAATATCCCCGCAGGTGAAAGCACAAGATGGTCAATTTGGGCGCTTTGAAGCGGAACGCCGTCGAATTTAATGAACCGCCTGGCATGTAACTGCAAATTATTCATTACCACGTAGTTGCCGGGCAGGCCGCGCAGTTTCATTATTACGTCCAGCTCGGCGTGAACGCCGGCATACTCCGGCGATCTATACATCGCCTCCAAGGCGGCGATCTTCTCTTGCAGTATGCGGGTATAACGCCGCTCAAGCTCATACAGGCTGGCGATATTATTACTGAGGGTCCAGAATATGGAACCAGTTGAACAATGTGGCCATAAGGCCGCGCTGGGCCCGCCGGGCGGCTATCTTATTGTTGATATGGCGTATGCACCCTACGATCTCGGCGTGAAATTCGTCTATAGCCGCCTTCTGCCCGCTGCGCAGTCTTTCCAGGAGCAGCCGCGCATCGGCCGGCTTATTTATCGGCAGGCCTTTCTCGCGCAACTCCTTGCAGAGGTTAAGCCAGGCGCCGCTTTCCCCTACTATCACCGCCTTCCCGGCCTGCGGGGCGAAGATTGGCCGATATGCGGCGGTTTTTTTGCCTGCCCAATGCCTGTAGGACGAGCGGGACCCAGGCATTACTGCCTTAAGGAATTTAATTATAAAGATGACGACTATAACGAGAATCAGCAGTTTCATGAGCAATTCGCCACGTCAGGATCTTTAGAAGGTTCCTCTCCCTGGCCTTTTAGGCCAGCTCCCTGATTCCCACCTGCTTTAGATGTTCAAATGTTTCATCTAAAATGGCAAGCTTGGGAACAAAGATTATCATGCCGTCTCTACCACGTGTTAATAAGACGCGATAGGAGTTAACACGAAGCTGCAATGGATTCACAACATGGCTGCCGGCCTGAAACTTTCTGGCAAGGTGGTCGGACCATTTTCCATCCTTCCTAATAAAATCGCCGCCCCAACAAACTATAGAAAAGTCGAGTTCCAAACCTTGTGCCTGGAATTCAGTCGCAGGTTTCATTAGATGCCGACAAGAATGCTCATTCTCTTCACCCTCTGAGAACCATGGGCCAATTCTCATATTCTTGGAGTCTTGGAATTGGTTCAGAACCCCAAACCCTGGGAGGAATTTGTCGCGCGCGGAGGCGAGCATGCCGTAACGGGCATTTTTATCTTCGTAGTAGCGCTCTCTGACATACTCCTTTGCTTTTTCAAGATTGCGGGTTAGATATACCGGATAGGTATTTTTAGAAAGCTCGGCAGCAATTTGTTCAAGACCCTCAGGCATGGTGTCCTGGAGTACACCATCAACAAACTCATGAATCTTTGTTACGAGGTGGAAGCGGACTTCTACTGTTAAATTCAATTCCGCGTGTGGGGACTTGGTAAAGCTTGCCCCCTCAAAGATTCCTTCAAGTTGATCCGAGACATGAACCGACCATTCCTTGCTCTTTTGGGCGTTTTCCACGGCTTTACGCCACTGTCCAACACCACCCTCTTCGCCTTTGTTGATTTCCTGTCCGGTTCCAATAAGGCCAAGAACCACGCACCACTCGGGGATACGCTCTGCGAATTCAATAAAATGCTCGGGTTCGGATTTTTCATTAGCATCGCTGTGCTTCTCTGCCACCTGAGCGGCATCCCAGGCGCGTTGGGCCTCGTCGAAGACCAGGAAATGCTCAGGCGGAATAGCGTCAGGCCTTTTTGAATACATTTCGACATATTGCTTTACACCGCGCACAAAGGTTCTGCCATTTCCACCCGCGCATTTAAGCTCGTATTGAAGAACTTCAACAAGAGGACCGTTTCCAGACAAGAATACAGCAGGCGCCGTGGGTTTTCCTTTTGCTCGCTCAATGGCAAGATCATCAAGAAATCCTGCGTGTACAGCCCGGAGCCCGACAAGTGTTTTTCCTGAGCCCGGCGCGCCGGTAAGAAGAATTAATCTGCGGGTTTTAGTTTTGGCGGCCTCATGTGTGATTTTAGTTATCAAGTTTACGGCGGGGTCTGTGCTTGCTCTTGCCCTCCAGACATTCCGAACAGAATGCGATTCAAAGAGTTCCCTCGCTGCCCGGACAAGGCTGGGCAAAGGCGCATAAGCATCTATTGAAAGGAACCCGTCGCTATCAATGCGCGAGAATTCTGGTTTTGAAAGAGTGTTAATCAAAGACGTCAGATCGCTAGGATTTACAACATAAGTCCCATTGGTTTGATAAGTCTTGCCGTTGTATCGACATAGCAGTAGCAAGGAATGAACAGGCCGTTCAGCGCAATCCCGGTGGTAATTCCTTAAATCACGCGCATAGGCGCTTACCTGGTCAATATCTGCCGCTGTCGGGAGGTCTTTTCCTTTAAATTCAATCACCAGCACATTGCCGTTTTCCAAGAGCACAACATCCGGTCTTCGAGACTCCAATGGCAACTGGTATTCCAGGATACACCTAAATTCCGAGGCGTTAGCATCCGCGGAAAGTGCTGCACCGCCGGCAGATTGAAGAATTTTTACTTCATCGTTCCAAGCCCTTTTCTGGCTTAAAGAGGCATCAGCGATAAAAGTCTCCAAAGACTGGACAACCTTGGCACGGTCTGAGGTGACAAAAATGCCAAGTTTAGATTCCCATCCGCACCGTTGATATATTTGGTCTGTCATAGTTTTTTACTGCCCCACTGTGGCAAACAGGCAGCCTTACCGCTATCCTGCGCACCCGCCCAAAATGCAACCATCACATGAACCGTTACACAATTTCCCCAACTAGAGCTTCCTTATCTGCAGATCACTGTTCTGTACAATAGCCATTGGGGCATACTTTTTGCATAAAGCAGAGACTTCTTTTATGTCCGTCTGTCTCAAGTGCGGCCCTAAGGTTATTTGCATTTCATCAAAAATGTTTACATCCAACTTAACAGTCTGCTGAAAAAGCCATCGTTTTCGGATATTCCCACATAATTCCCTGTAAAAACAGCTTATACCGGCTTCGCCCTCCGCCCGTTTTCGGGCGGACTGCCCCCTGCACCCCGCTTTTTACCCGCCCGCCGCCGCATGGATGGCCGTCAGCCACTTAAGATTTAGCAGCCAGCCCATCATCAGCGCTTCCTGCCTCACGTTTTCAAGCGTCCGCCGGCAGAACCGCCTGAACCTGTGTTCTTCTTTCGCCTCGCCCCAAAGTTCTTCTTTCTTTTTTCTCGCCCGTTGACTCAGTTTGTAAAACGCGCTCCGCTGTCTCATCCTAACCCGCATATATTCCCCGCCGTGCCCGCGCCCCTGCGCCGCTATGTGCGGCTCCACCTTCCTGCCCAGTAATCCGCCGATAAACTTGCCTTCAAAATAACCCTTGTCCGCCCCAAGGCTCTCTGGCTTCAGTTTTAACCGTTTTCGCGCACGATCCAGTAAATTCAACGCCCCGTCTCGCTCCAAAAGCGGTCCCCGGAAAGTCTCCACGCCTATCCCCACCAGTATCCGGCTGCGATTCTCCATTACGCCGTTCACTGTGTAGGCCGGAACCGCTGTTTCCTTCCCTGACTTTGTCGCTATCCGCGCGTCCGGATCCGTGGTCGAGCGGTGCGTCGCGTTGCTGCGCTTCTCGCCACGGAAATCTACGCTCGGGTTTCTCTTGTCGTCGTCGCGGTCGGCTTCTTTCTTCTCCGCTTTCCGCCCGCTTATAGTCTTCCGGTATTCCTCCGGCTTCTGAAGCACTTCTATCGGCACAAAACTCTTATGGCTCGCGTCCGCACGCACCAGCGTTCCGTCCACTGACCAGTGCGTGCTCACCAGGCCTTCTTTCATCGCCGTCTTCACCGTGTCGTCGAACAACCGCTCCATGATGTCAGATTTATCGAAGCGGTGCTCGCGGTTCTTGGAAAACGAACTGTCGTCCCAGATCTTGGAATTGATATCAAGCCCCACGAACCACCGGAACGCCATGTTGCACTGCAATTCCATTATCAGCTTCCGGTCAGACCTTACGCCCATAAGATATCCGCCCAGCATCGCCAGGAACAACTGCTCCGGCGGAATGCTCGGACGGCCGTTGTTGGCGCAGTACAGCGGCGCGCACAGTTCGCGGATACGCTCGGTGTTCACCATCTTGCGTATGCGGCGCAGTGTGTGGTCGGCGGGAACAAGGTCCTCTATCTGCACCGTATGGAACACTATCCCCTGGTTGTCGTTCTCGCCCATCATATCGCCAGCCTCCGTCGTTATCTATATGGATATCGCCACCATAGAGATTTTACCAACTTTGACCGAGGCGCATTGTTAAAGAACAAACAGGGGGTTTTTCAGCAGACTGCTAGTAGAGATCCCCTGCCTAACCTGTAAGAATTTTACCTCTTTAAGTGTGTGACTGCCATTGAAAAATCCTGATTGAGGACGGAATAATTGACAGCCGGGAAGTACTTGAGCATTTCGGCCCCAATAGGCTGAGGGCGCGGCTGGCCTATGAGCAGTTTGTCGCTGAGCGGGTGGATAGGTTTAAAGGCGGGGAATATTCCGGCAGAGGGCTTTTG
>CAMTWW010000046.1:0-1955 GCA_947085555.1 uncultured Elusimicrobia bacterium
AAGCGAGGATCAGCCCGGCGACGGCTAAACTTAACAGCGGCAGTATAAAAACGTAATCGAGCATAAATTATAACTACTTGATAGCAACTGAAAGCTACGGAACGCTACGGAAAGCTACAGAAAGTAAGAAATTTGTTTTTACTTTCCGCCGCTTTCTTTTGCTATCTGTTGCTTTCCTTTGCCTTCCCTTGCTAACAATTGTCATAAACTAGCCTTTCAGGATATTGTAGTCTTCAACGTATACGCTCTTGAGATTCTTGTAAATGGCCATCACGAGGGCCAGGCCGACCACCACTTGCGCGGCGGCCAGCGTGATAATGAAAATAACGGCCAGGTGGCCATGGGCCTCGGCCGGATAAAGGAAGCGGTTGAAAGCGACGAAGTTGATGTTCGCCGCGTTTAGCATGAGCTCTATGGACATGAGGATGCCGATGATGTTGCGCCTGGTAAGCACGCCGAAAAGCCCGATGGTAAAAAGCAGCCCCGACAGCGCCAGGTAATGGGAAAGTGTCATTGCGCTTTTCTCCTTCCGAAGAGCACGGCCCCGGTCATAGAAGCCAGGAGCACTACCGAGATAAGTTCAAAAGGGACGGCGTACTCGCCCAACATCAAGACCGCTATCGCCTTCACGGTAGGGGACGGTACGGACTGGGCGGTAATGCCGGAGAAGTAGGCAGTTATCTTAAGGAAGGACCAGAAAAAAGCCGAGCAGATCAGCAGCGAAGGCAGCCAGGCCTCGTTTATCTGGCGGGTCACCTTGTCGGAAACGCTGCCGGCGAGCAGGACCACGAAAAGTATCAGCACCGCGATGCCGCCCACATAGACCAGGATCTGCGCGGCGAAAACGAAATCCGAACCGAGGGAAGCGAAGATCCCGGCCACCCCGGCGAGGCAGAGACCGAGGCAGAGAGCGCTGTGCATGAGGCCGCGGAGCAGTACTACGCCCAGGGCCGAGAGGAGAATGACCGCCGTCAGCAAATAAAATACAATGTGTTCAATCATAAAAGTGCGCCATCAATCCGAATTCTTCATCCCTCATCCCTCATCCCTCATCCCTCATCCCTCATCCCTCATCCCTCATCCCTCATCCCTCATCCCTCATCCTTTCCGCACTGGTACGCTCTGTATATGTATCTGGTCCGCTGCGGCTGTGAAAGGGCCGTCCGCTGTGTTGCGCGCCGTTCCCCAGAGGTCGTCCCCCCGCTTCCAGCGGCGGACCATTTCTTCCCTGGTGCTGAACACGGCCTCGTAGTCCAGCGAATGCCAGAGGGCCTTAGTGGGTTTTGTGGGGCAGATCTCTTCGCAGAGCCCGCAGAAATTACATCTTCCGTAATCGAGGGTATACCACTCTATTTTGGGTTTGGCCGCCGGAGCCGCGGGCTGGCCTTCCGCCGGGACCGGGACGGGGGCCGGCGCTGCCTTGGCGAGGGCTATACACCTGGAGGGACAGACCCTCACGCACATCCCGCAGGCTATGCAGACTTCGGCGTCATAGGCCAGCATGCCCCTGAACCTGGGATACGGAACGATCTTCTCCGTCGGGTACTGCACCGTGATGGAAGGCAGGAACAGGACCTTGAGCGTGACCCAAAGACCTTTGAGGGTGTTCCAGGCCGCGTCGGCTACAAAGACGATATAATTCTTCATGATAAAAGCCAGATCAATACGCCGCCGGCCGCTATGTTCAGCAGGCTGACGGGGAGCAGAAATTTCCAGTTAAAATCCATCAGCTTGTCTACCCGGAAGCGCGGGAAGGTCCATCTGAACCAAAGGAAACAAAACATAAGGATCAGCACCTTGGAAAGGAACCAGGCCCAGCTGGGCAGGAACTCCAGGAAAGGCAGCGGGGCCTCGCCGCCGCCGAAGAAGAAAGACGCCATAAGGAGGCAGGAAAGCAGGACATAGGCGAACTCGCTCAGAAAGAAAAGGGCGAATTTCATGCCGGAGTATTCCGT
>CAMTWW010000047.1:0-18631 GCA_947085555.1 uncultured Elusimicrobia bacterium
GGCCGGGGCAAGAGGAATGGAACTCATGAAGGAATTGCGAATGAGTTCCGGCGGCATATCCCGCCTTATTATTCGCGGGGAAGAGATAAATGCCGTGGACGGCAAACAAGTAAGAAAGTAAGAAACGTCCCCTATCTTCCTAGGGATATAGTCATCAGTTAAAGGTGGAAGTTTTTGATAATCATTTGCAACAGACCCGATTGCTTGGTGATGAATGCCACCTTTATATAAATAGGCATAAACATTCTTACGAGTAAAGCGCTCAGTTTTCACAATCATTCTACAGAGATCCTCATCCTGAGGGTCAGCTATAAAGGCAATGGTGCCTGGAGCTTCTCCCATTGGATATTCCTTAGTGTTACAACCCAACTGCTTTAATATCTCAATACTATAAGAATTAATTTGCTTTTTTATTTGAGGAAAGTAGTGGACATCAATTGAAACTTTATTTAACCTTGCGTATAGGATTGTAATTAAGAGATCAAAAACAAAAAGTCTTTCGTCACAAGTAATATATAGCACCAATTTCTCTTTTGCTTCTGATATTAAATCAACAAGTTCCGAAAACATATTTGCTTCGTGAATACAAATGCCAAAGTCAGGATTATCACTTAAAGTCTTTTTCCTTTTATCATCGGAAACTATCGTCTTAACTCTTGCAAGGATTGACAAGCACTCTGAGCTAACAGCATTAATATAATCATTCTCAGCTCTCGAACTGTCGAAAACCGAAACCGTGATACCAAAAAGATCCGATGCTATTCTGCCATTATTTACATAGTTTTGGGGGGAAAGGATAAACGCACTGTTTTGACCATGCTTTCCGATAAATAATCCAAACTCAAACAAAACATTATCGCGAACACTAGAGTATTCTCTGTTTCGAATTTTAACAATATCATCGTCACTAAACAAAAAATACCAAAATCGTAGTCATCAAAAGTTCGAAGTAATGCTGGCAATGTATATTCACCTGGCGCAATGACCATTTCCCAAAGTTTAGTGTGTGCATACGTATTGTTTAAAAAACGGTGCACCGCATGCGCATATTTTATATTGTCCTTTGACGAAGCGATAAAGATTCTAGGTTTTATATTCATATGAGATAATAAATTAATATTTGCTTTATCGAAGATGTTTGTAGATTGGCGAAGTAAATATAGCCTGCATAGCACAAGCCATTACCTGCCAGATGAGATATCTAAGAAGCGCCACTCTTCTTTGGGCACAAAGCGTCTATTAGCAGTTGCTCAATACTTATTTCTGAAGTCTTTCTTCTTTTTCGATTGCAACAACGACCTTAGATAAAATATCCGAAGCAGTAGACACCTTTTCTGGTGGAATTAGAATTGATCCAACTCTCTGATGTCCTCCCCCCCCAAGAGAGCCACAGATATTACCAATATGAACACTTTCAAATTCCAACCAAGGATTCCTCATAGCCGTCAATTTTGCTCTTCCCGAATACCTTATCAGGCCAACAGAATACCGCGCTTTAGGGATAAAATAAAAAGGAGAATAACGGTTAACCATTGCATCTTTTAAGGTGACATCAAAGACGGCAATTCCGGATTCAGTAAGGCTTATAGCGTGCTCCACCAAACCTAAGCCATTTTCACTTAAATGTTTAAATCTCTTAAGCATTTTACTAACTACCGGCAATTCCAAAACTGTTTCAAGAGAATGTTCTTTTAAAGCTGATACCAGGAGGTTGTAATATGCCACATTAGCTGTTAATGCCAGAGTCGCGCTAATCTGCAAAGCTGGTTTCGTAGATGTGATTGCTTCTTCGACAGACATATATCGTGCTGAATCAATCTTGTCAGCCCAGGAAACCAAATCAGAATATTTTGAATTACGATGATTGAAGTTTACAGAGAATTTATCCCAAAGCAACTTTGCGCAGGAAGTAGCCGCTTCATCAAATATCCATAAGGAGTTACTGGCCTGCTCAAACACTTTTTTGACTTCGGTGGCATAGAATGAAGTGGAATGGTGGTCAGCCCAGAATTGAGCTTCGGGGTGAAACATGAAATCAACAACTGCAGAAGGGGTCTTCAGGTGTGAGGAAAGCCATTTAACACGGAAATTGTATCTAAGAGGGTGTAACTCTACAGCATCCCATCCAAGACGTGATTCATGGAAATCCCAGGCTAAGATAGCAGATACAATTCCATCAAAACATGGTACATGGTAGTAAATTGAGCCGGTTTGTGTCATGCCAAGACCTATCACTTCCCGTCTTTTTCAGGTCCGATTTTAAGGCAGTAAAAAGCTCTATAAACTGAAAGGACAAAAAGCTTAGCATAAGCAATATTTGCTTTTTCGAATATTTCACCCAAATATAATCCAAATATCACAATGAGCAAAACAAGATTAGTTGAAAGCACCAAAGAAAATATATCAAGAGATACAGAAAGAGTTCCTCGTGTAAAAACAATTATCCATGCATATACTATCCCGAAATAAACCACATACTTCATGCTCCGGCACATACCATAAAGCGCATTAAAGTTCTCTGTATAAAAACCCTTCCCGCGTTGTATCACATATGCATAGCAAAGATCAAAAACAGCCTGATTTATGGTGGCTGAATCTGCATCTCCCTTTTTCTGAGGCAAAACAACTTTGAATTCTTTCTCTATTGCAGTTCGCAATTGCGCCTTAAACATCGGATGGAATTCAGGATGATCCTCATTAAGGAATTCATTAGAGAGCGGAGATTCTTTTTTTTTATTGCTTTTAGCATTTGTCCGCGCAAAATGTAATATTAAATGCCCCAAAACATAGGAAACCGACAAAAAAGCAAACGAGGTTGCAACAGAGCCCTCAACAGGCAATACCCAATCAAATTCGCGTCCAATACCATAAAGAATTGCGAGCAAAATAGCCCCTGGGATACCAAACCCAAAAAGGTCGTAAAGATTAAACTTCTTTTCCATGCTATTTTACAGAAAGGGGAGAGGTAACAGCAATTTTTCCCAGCACATTTTGTATCCAAATCTTTGATTTATGAGAACCAACATCTTTGGATAAGTGATACAGTGACTCTTCAATATCAACATGCTCGACATACTCACGAAGCCTGTCCTGGAGAGACGCTGAGAGGGAAAAACCAGTTCGTCCCATCATTTTTGCAATATGCGCAATATGATGTGGGGCAACTTTCGAATTCCAGAAACCATCAACATTTAAATCGATTATTCGCAGCTTAATTGAGTTGACACATCCGTGGTCAATAACTCTCTCATTAAAAACATCAAATGCTATTGCATCCATAGACGTTGTTACTGAGCCAAGCAAACCAACAACACCTAATTTTGATGTCGAATCCCCTATCCCCAAATGGTTTTCTATCCGCCACAAATCAATACTTAAACCCCCAAACTTCACTTTAAACCCGCCAAAACTATTTTGAACAACCTCAAAACCAACAAGAGCATTTCGCAAGTGTTCTTGGCTTGGGCACCCCTCGACTACAAAATCCAAGTCACTCGTAGGTATTTTAATCCCTGTAAGAACCTGGATAGCACTATCTCTAACCATACCACCCTGCAGATAAAGCTTCCAATTTGAAGATTTAAATCTTGATAAAAACAAACTCTCTGACTCCAACCAATACTGGTTCAGAGAAAGCCTATATTTAATCTCTTGGATAATCACGTTATGCTCATTCATATTCTCTCCGTGGTTCTTACTGGGAGTAAGCAGATTCAACGACCACAATCCATGTTCATCTTAACCAGGATAAATGAGTAATACAATCAAACTGTAGGTTTAGCAAAACAAGCCCAGGATATAAATAATGCTCTGGCCTTAGAATAGTTTATCAATTTTACAGGTGGTTTTGCACAACCTTCCCACCACCTATCCCCTCTGCATCCCTCCCGCATACATATATTATAACAAGTCAACCCGACAAGGGTGTGTCGGGTTAAATAGGCTGGGTCATTCAGATGTATCTTGAATGGCGGAGTGTTAATACCCACCGAACCCACACCCTGGCTGACCCGAACCGGGAGAAAGAAAGAGCGTTTTCCGCTGTTCCAGACAGGGACAGGGATTTAGGCGAAGCTAAACGGAGGCAGTCAGGGCCTGGGGAGGAAATTGGCTTGCCCGGCTATAACGGGGCTTTGTTGAACAATGCGCGGAAGTTTTTAATTAACCGCTCCGCCAGCGGGTTGGGCCACTTTCTTTTGCGGGCAACCAGGTAGATGGATTCATAAATGCCCCAGGAGCGGCTGGCGCTGATGACTTTGAGCCCTCCGCGCGGCAGGCTTGCCGCCAGGGAGAATACGTTAAGGGGGGCTATGCCGTGTCCGGCCAGCGCCAGGCGGCGCGCCAGTTCCACGTCCTGCACCTCGGCCACTACTTTGGGCCGGATATTGCGCTGCGCCAGCGCGTCCTGGATCTGATGGTAAACCTGGCTGGGTAAAGAGGGCAGGATAAAGGGGGCGCCGGCAAGGTCTTGCGGGAGCTTCTTTATCCGGCCGGCCAGGCGCGGTGCCGCCGCCAGAACGACCGGGACTTTCCCTATAAGATGGTTAAAGAGTTCTCCCTGATTCTGGGTCCGCATGCTCGCGTCCGAGAGGACCACATCCAGTTTCTGCTGGTTCAGGCCGGTTGAAAGCTCAGCCAGGCTGCCTTCCTGCACGGTGACATTGGCCAGAGCGGCGTCTTTCAGCAGGCATTCCAGGAGCGCATGGCCGAAGGAGCGCGGCGTCCCGTTCAGGATCCCCACCTGGATCGCGATGCGCCCGGTCTGCGGCCGGTCCCGGAGGGCGTCCTGCAGCTCCTGCCCTATTTCAAAAATGCTTTCGGCGTAATCCAGCACCAGGCGGCCGTCATCCGTAAGGAAAAGCCGCTGCTTTCTTCTTTCAAAGAGTTTGCGGCCCAGCGAGGCTTCCAATTGTTTAAGCTGTGAGCTGAGCGTGGATTGGTTTAAAAAGAGGGTTTCACAGGCTTTGGTGATGGTTCCCGCTTTGGCGATCGTATAGAAGTAGTAAAGGTGGTGGTAGTTTATAGGTATCATTGATTTAATCACATACTATTATAGCAAATTATCTATTTTACAAAAGATGTGCCCGTTGCTATACTTTTACCAGCCGCTTTCGGTAAAGGAGCCCCGGAGAAGAGGTGAGAATATTCAAAAGATGGAGCACCCTCGCGCTGGGCTGGCTGCTTGTAGCTGCGGGGGTGATCCTGATCCCCCTGCCCGGCCCCGGGATAGTGGTGATATTTTGCGGCATTGCCGTTCTTTCCCTGGAGTCGGCGCGGGCCAGGTGGCTGCTTTTGCGGTGTAAGAATTTTATCCGCTCCCACTGGCCCGAGATGCACGCGCAGCTGGAAAGATTCAGCAACGGAATAAGACGGTGGAAGAAATCGGCGTTCAAAAATAAAACCTAAAGGGAGATAATAAACCCATGGCTAAAAGAGTCCTTCTTTTTGTGACAGTTAACATCCTGGTAGTGGTAACGCTATCCGTAGTGATGCAGGTTTTGGGGGTTCAGCCGTATCTGAGCGCCCGCGGCATTAATTACCAGTCCCTGGCGGTGTTCTGCCTGGTGTGGGGCATGGGCGGGGCTTTTATCTCGCTTGGAATTTCGCGCATTACGGCCAAGTGGATGATGGGGGTAAAGGTAATTAACCCGGACTCGGCCCAGGGAGAGACGGGGGAGCTGGTCCGGACGGTGCACCGGCTGGCCCGGGCGGCGGGTATAGATAAAATGCCGGAGGTGGGCTATTACGACAGTCCCGAAGTAAACGCCTTCGCCACCGGCCCCACGCGCAACAGAGCGCTGGTGGCGGTGTCCACCGGGCTGCTGGGCAGGCTGAACCGCGACCAGGTGGAGGGCGTGCTGGGGCATGAGGTGGCGCATATCGCCAACGGCGACATGGTGACGATGACGCTTGTGCAGGGAATTATAAACGCGGTCGTGATGTTCCTGGCGCGCATTGCGGGGTTTCTTGTGAGCCAGCGGTTCAGGGAAGAGTCCCGGCGCATGGTGAATATGGTCACGGTGCTGGTATTGGAGATCGCATTGAGCATACTCGGGACTTTTGTGACGGCCTGGTTCTCGCGGCGGCGGGAATTCAGGGCCGACTCCGGCGGGGCAGGCCTGGCCGGCCGGGAGAAGATGCTGAGCGCGCTCAAGGCGCTCAAGAGCACCGCGGAATTAGCCTCCCCTGACAATCATCCGTCGCTGGCTACGCTGAAGATCTCGGGGCGGCCCTCCGGTTTCCTGACGCTGCTTTCCACCCATCCGCCCCTGGAGGCCAGGATAGCGGCGCTTACGCGGCTGGAATAGCGGAAGGGCAAGCACTCGCGGCCGCCGTGAAACGCCGGCGGGCCGCGAAAAAGAAGGAGAAAATCTGTGAGCAATGAAGCTGTTCTTTGGATCGTCTTCAATGTGGTCGTCGCCGGCCTGTTGTACATTGACCTCAAAATCATCAACCGCCACGCGCACGTGATTACCTTCCGCGAGGCCGCTTTCTGGAGCGTGGTCTGGATCGGCCTGGCGCTTCTTTTTAATCTGGGAATTTATCAGTTCATGGGCAAGCAGAAAGCCCTGGAATTCCTGACGGCCTATGTTATAGAGAAAAGCCTCTCGGTGGATAACCTGTTCGTTTTTATAATGATCTTCGCCCATTTCAAAATTGCGCCCATATACCAGCCCAGGATCCTCCACTGGGGTATTCTCGGCGCGCTTGTGATGCGCTTTGTGCTGATCCTGGCCGGGGTGCAGCTTATTAACGCCTTTCACTGGATCATCTATGTCTTCGGGGGTTTCCTGGTTTATACCGGGATCAAAATGGGTATGGCGGGAGAGCATAAGCTTGAACCGGAGGAAAACGCGCTGCTGCGCTTCTTCAGAAGGTTTCTGCCGTTCACCAAGGAGATCGCCGGCGAGGATTTCTTCGTAAAGATCGGCGGCGCTTGGCGCGCGACGCCGCTTTTCGCGGCGCTTATCGTGGTGGAGGCCTCGGACCTGGTCTTCGCGGTGGATTCAATCCCGGCTGTTTTAGCCATAACCACCAATACCTTCATCGTTTACACTTCCAATGTCTTCGCCATACTGGGCCTGCGGGCGCTTTATTTCCTGCTGGCCGGCGTTATGGGCATGTTCCGGTATCTGAAACCGGGCCTTTCCATTATCCTCTGCTATGTCGGCGTGAAGATGCTCCTGATGGGCGTTTATAAAATCCACACAGGCGTCTCGCTCGGGATAGTGCTTGGTATCCTGGCGCTGTCGGTGCTGGCCTCGGTTTTAATCAAAGAGAAGAAAGAGGCCGGTGTATG
Organism: uncultured Elusimicrobia bacterium; assembly: GCA_947085555.1. Taxonomy (GTDB): domain Bacteria; phylum Elusimicrobiota; class Elusimicrobia; order Elusimicrobiales; family UBA9959; genus UBA9959. Next base: position 7,301 of record CAMTWW010000047.1, read on the forward strand.
AGGATAATATATGGCTAAAACCTTTTTTGACGGGCTCGAAGAGCTTGTTGATGAATTAAAAAAACAGTATGGAGGCAAAATGGAAAAAGAGCTGTCGGTTAAAATGTTGATCCCCGTAATAGCGGTGGCGGCCGTGGTGCTGGTGTCTTCTGCGTTCTTTATAGTTCCGCCCGGAGAGGTGGCGATAAAGACGCGCCTGGGGGCCATAGTGGATTCCTACAGCGAGGGGCTGAATTTCAAGATACCCTTTCTGGAGAGCGTAACCAAGTTCTCCATACAGATACAGCGGGCCAATATCAAGACGCAGGCCTTCTCGAAGGACCTGCAGACCATGAACGCGAACCTGGTGGTGAATCACCGCATACAGAAAGAAACCGCCGTCAGTATTTACCGGAACCTCGGACCGAATTACGTGGAAAATATAGTGGACCCGGCGGTGCAGGAAGTCTTCAAGGCTATAGCGGCCCGCTACTCCGCCGAAAGGGTCATCTCGGAGCGCAACGCTCTGGTGCAGGAACTTAATCTGGAGGTGAAAGACCGGCTTACAAAAAAAGAGATCATCGTTACGGATATTTCCGTGACCGATCTGGACTTTACCGAGCAGTTCCTGCGGGCCGTGGAGGACAAGCAGGTGGCGGACCAGCAGGCTCAGATGGCCGGGAAACTGGTGGAGAAAGCCAAGCGCGACGCCGAGCAGCAGATAGCAAAATCCCGCGGCGAGGCCGAAGCGCTGCGCATGCAGCGCGAGCAAGTGACCCCTTCCCTTATCGAGCTGCGCAAGGTGGACGCCCAGCTTAAGGCCATAGAGAAATGGAACGGCGTGCTGCCGGGCTATGTCGGCGCCGGCGTGCCGTTTATTTCCATCGATAAGAAATAAGCGGTCTTTTTATAACTGCGATCAGCCGAATAGAAAAAGAGCCGGGGCCCCGCCTGGCGGGGGGAAACCGACGCAAGGGTTTCCGAAGCTATGCTCGTGGCGCCCCGCCACTATCTTGACGCCCAGTCGGGGCCTGTCAGGGGAGAGTGGTTGTGCTGATGGCCGGCGCGGCCGGGGTTGCGGTTGAGAGGACTACGGCGGGCCCGGGCTTGGGGGCGTGGTTTATGTACCAGATATAGTTGGCTATGTCTTTATCCTCTTTGGGCATGGTTTCGGGGCATTTAAGCGCGTTCTGGGTGTAGAAGGAGGCCTGGCGTACGCCTTTCAGACGGGCTTTTACTGAGGCGGGGATGGCGGCATTGTAGACGAGGTGGCCATTGCCGGCTATCACCAGGACTGAGTAGCCCGGGTTCTCGTTCAGAAAGGAGACTATCCGGCTGCCCATCCCCTCGTTCCAGGCGGCCATGGCGGCCAGGTAATTGTCGAAGGCGAAAGTGTTGACGGCGGCGGTGCTGCCGTGGCCGCTGAAGGATTCCTTGAGATAGTCGTTGTACTTTTTATGCCGGGTCACCGTGAAGTCCGGGGGGAGGTACTGTTTCTCTCCGGGGGTCAGGCTTTCCAGGCCGCTGCGGGCGATCTTCTTCACTATCGCCCTCGGCACATTGAGGGCCAGAGCGCGAAGCTTGTGCTGGATGACGAAGTCGAAAAGGGGTTTGTAAAGGCTGAAATCGAAGCCCTTCGCCGTCTTCCAGTCCGCTTTTTCCCGGAACTCGTCCTCCGTTATCTTCCCGGCGGCATAGTCGTCCAGCACCGGCTGCAGGGTAGAGACCAACATCTCGAAGCCCACGGCTATTTTAGAGCCGCGGGCGATCCTCATAGCTTTCAGGGCCTCCAACTGCGCCATATGGTCCAGCGGCTCGTCGTGGGTTTCTCCCACGTAGACTACGTCGCTTTTCCAGACTATCGCCTTGAAGGCCGCCTCGCCGCTGAAATCCTTGCCGGACTGGGCGCCGACAATGCAGAAATTCGGCTTGTCCTGGGTCAGGACGATAGACGCCGGAGTTCCGGCCAGGGGCTTTCTTTTTTCTATATTCGCCTCCGGCTTTTTCACGCCGGCGGAATAAGCGGTTAAAGGGAGCAGGAAAAGGAGGGAGGAAATGAAGAGCTTCATACCATAATTATAGTAAAATCGGGACAGGCTGCTTTTCAGGCGGCGGAACCACCTGAATTAAAAGCGGCCTGTCACGTTTACCCCTGGCAGCTCTAACCTGAAAACTTCAGCTGAAGTTTTCAGGTTAACGAGCCCTAAGGTAACCGCGGATAAAAAGGAGAAATAAAATGAACCCATTGCTTTCCGACTCAACTTTGCCCAGGTATGACGAGATAAGGCCGGAACAGGTAGCCGGGGCCGTGGAAAAGCTGGCCGAAGCCGTAGAGAAAGGGCTGAGCGCGATCGAGGCCGATACGCGGCAGCCTTCCTGGACCACTGTCATAGAAGAACTGAATACGCTGGAGGACTGGTTCACAAAGGTCTGGTCCCCGGTCAGACATCTTAACGCGGTGCGCAATGAGCCGGCCCTGCGGGACGCCTACCAGGCCGCCCAGCCGAAGATAGTGTCACTGGGTTTGAAGATAAGCCAGTCAGCGGCCTTGTATGCCAGGCTGGCCGCGATACGGGACGGCGCGGAATGGGAAAAATTAGATACCGGCCAGAAGCGCGCCCTAGAGCAGCGGCTGCTCTCGGCGAAGCTCTCGGGCATAGCGCTGGCCGGAGAGAAGAAGGAGCGTTTTAACAAGATCGCCGAGGACCTCTCCCAGCTAGCCACTAAATTCACTAACAATGTCCTGGACGCCACCAAGGAATTCAGGCTCCCGCTGACCGAGAAGGCGGACGTGGAGGGACTGACGGACTCCATAAAGGAAATGCTGGCCCAGTCCTATGCCCGCCTGAACCCGCCGGCTAAGGCGGACCCGGTCAACGGTCCCTGGCTGCTGACCCTGGACGCGCCGGTCTACGTGGCCTTCATGCAGTTCGCCAAATGCAGGGCGCTGCGCGAAAAGCTGTACCGCGCTTTCGTCTCCCGGGCTTCCGCTGGGGAAAAAGACAATACGCCCCTGATGGGCAGGATACTCGCGCTAAGGCAGGAACAAGCCGGGCTGCTCGGCTATGCCAATTACGCCGAAGTTTCCCTCGCCACCAAGATGGCGAAGAGCGCGGAAGAGGTCAGCCGGCTTTCAGAGGAGCTCAGGCTGGCGGCGCTGGAGCCGGCCCGGGAAGAGCTGAAAGAAATAACGGCCCTGGCCAATTCCCTGGGCCAGGCCGGTGAGCTTAACCATTGGGATGTCGGCTACTGGGCCAAAAGGATGGAGGAGGGCAAGTTCGGTTACACCGACGACGAACTGCGGCCGTATTTCTCGCTGGAAAAGGTCCTGGCCGGGATGTTCTCGCTGGCGCATAAAATATTCGGCGTAACTGTAGAGGCGGCCGACGGGGAGGCGCGGGTCTGGAACGGCGACGTCCGTTTCTTCAAGGTCTTCAACGGTTCCAAAAAGCATATAGCCTCTTTCTTCCTGGACGCTTATTCCCGCACCGAGAACAAGCGGGGCGGCGCCTGGATGAATACAGTGGTGGGCAGGAGGGTTTCCGCCGAAGGCGTACGGCTCCCGGTAGCCGCCCTGGCCTGCAACTTCACGCCGCCGGTGGGGGAAAAACCTTCCCTGCTGTCTTTCGACGAAACTACAACGATGTTCCACGAGTTCGGCCACGGCCTTCAGCATATGCTGACCAATATAGGCCATGCCGACGTGGCGGGGATAAGCGGCGTAGAGTGGGATGCCGTAGAACTGCCGAGCCAGTTCATGGAGAACTGGTGCTATCATAAAGAGACCCTGCTCGGCCTGGCGAAGCACTATAAGACGGGAGAGACGCTCCCCGCCGAAACTTTTGAGAAGATAAAAGCGGCCAGGTCTTTCAGGGCGGGCATGATCATGCTGCGGCAATTGAACCTCGGCCTGACCGACATGGCGTTGCACACCGTAAAAGACCCGGACATAAAAGCCATAGAAATAGAGGTGGCCCTCAAAACAGCGGTAATCCCTCCCCTTCCCGAGGACAGGTTCCTTTGCGCTTTCACGCATATTTTCTCCGGCGGTTACGCCGCGGGCTACTACAGTTATAAATGGGCCGAAGTGCTGAGCGCCGACGCCTTCGAGGCCTTCGAGGAAGCCGGGCTGGACGATCCCGAAGCGCTGGCGCAGACCGGGGCCAGGTTCAGGGATACCGTGCTGGGCCTGGGCGGCAGCGTGCACCCAGCCGAGGTCTTCAGGGCTTTCAGGGGCCGCTCTCCCGACCCCAAAGCGCTGCTGCGCAGCCACGGCCTGCTCAATTAACCTGAAAACTTCAGCTGAAGTTTTCCGCCCGCTATGAGAAAAATTATGGCAGGCCTCTGAGGCGGCCGTAGATCCAGGCGGCGGAGAAAAGAGCTGCCAGCAGCAGCAGAATTGACCTGGAAGACCCCAGGTCGAATCTGGAAACCTCGGTGCGGACGGACTTTGCCGCCGGCATCGCCTTAAACAGGTCCCGGGGCCCGGCATCCTTAAGCCTGTGATAATTCCACGAATTTTCCCGCGCGGTTTTGAGAAGTCCCGCCTCATCCGAGGGAATAAAACCAGGCCCTGACTTAAACGCCTCGAAAACCGCCTCGTCCGAACCCAGAAAGCTCTTCCCCGAATGCACCCTGGCCTTGAGCCTGTGGCGGCCATAGCCCGCCGGACGCACCTGCGCCTGATACAGCCCTTTGCCCGCGGGCTCAAATTCCACGGGGACTACCTTGCCGTTGAATTCAAGCGAAGCGTCTATGTTCACGCCCTCAGCCTCGCCGGGCGGAACATAATTGTCGTTGAGGACCTTAAGCCTGAAAGGCCGGATAAACCCGCTGCGCGGCAGGGCTTCAAGCCCCACTTTTTTCAGGTCAAGCGTACCGTCCAGATAGGCCAGCAGCCGGGACCAGAAATCCCCGTAAAGCCCGGCGTATTTAACATCCTTTCCGCCGCCCAGCTTCCAGCGCCACGTGCCGCCGCCGGATAGCGCCGCCACCCTGCCTTTGCCGTACGTCTTTTCCGCGACAAAGACTCCCTCGCCCCCCTGCGGGGTCCTGTAATTAAATACCGCCCTGGCGCCGGGCTTCAAAGGGCCGAAGAGATTGGCGGCATGAAGAGCCGGCGCGCCGCGCCAGAACGCGGCGTCCTCGCGGCGTCCGGCGTCTCCTGCCGCCGGGTGGGAGGCCGGGACGGCCTGCGCTATATGGCCGGGGTCAAAATCGGGCTTGCCGGATATTTCCACCGGCAGGAGGGCGCTTAAGGGGGCGATATTCCCGTAGCCGCCGGAGCCGAAAGCGGACTGGCCTCCGATCACGGCCAGGCCGCCGCCCTTTCTGACGAATTCGGCGAGGGATAGAGCGTAATTCGGGTCCGGCGCAAGACGCCTCAGGTCGAAATCCTGCAGCAGGAACACGTCAAAATGGCCGATATCGCGCAGGAAGATCTCGTTCACCGGGAACGGGATGAGCGAAAGTTCCTGCTCGTCCGCGTTCGGCAGATCTTCCGCATTCCTCAGGATGACGAACGAGACCAGGTCTATAGAGCCCTGGCTTTTGAGGAAATCCCGCAGATAGGCGTATTCAAAAGACGGCCGGCCGGCCAGGTACATAACCCGCAGTTTCTCTCTTATCACGGAAACTGTTATATCCTTCGCGGCCAGGCAGACCCCGCCCGGAACGCCCGCGCACAGGCGGTACGCGCGGGGGCCGACCGACGGCGCGCTCAGCGTGAACGAGGAGGCCGCTATTTCTTCGTCTTCCTGCACGCTGAAAGTCCGTTTCCCAACGACCGCGCCGTCCTGGTCCCTGAGCGAAAGCTCCAGCCGCCTGCCGGCCCAGCCGGCGGCTTTAACCTCCGCTTTAAGCCCGAAGGGGATATGGGCTATGGCAAAACCCGGCCCGGAAAAATCAGTTATCAGCACGCCCCGGGGAGTCCTGGAGTCGCCGACGCCGAATAGAGCTGTTTTATTCTTCAAGGCCGGCGGGAACCGCCCGGGGCCGCGCGCGGCCAGGGACAGCCCGTCGGTAATGACCCAGACTCTGTCGGGCCCGGCGGAACCGGCTGCGCGCGCTTCAACAAGGCCGTTAAGCGCCAGCTCCAGGTCCGATTCAAAATAAGCCGCCCCGCCCGCCGTCGGGCTTGAGCAATCCGTCCTGTAAAGCTTGTCCGAAAAGACATAGCACTCCGTCCTGGCGGCGGTTTCGGGCCGGGTTTTTTTAAGCCAGGCGGCGGCGGCCGCGTATTTGCCGGCGGCGCCGCCCTTTTCCGCCGGACCCTGCATTGACACGGAGCCGTCGAGCAGAACGGCAAGCGCCGGTTTTTCCAGGCCGGACCGGTGGAAGACGGCGGAAGGTTTTATTATAAGGAAGGCCAGCAGGCAAGCCGCCGCCAGCCTTAAAGCCTTCAAACCGGGCGGGAGGCCCGGGGAATGTTTAAGTACTGAAATAAAAATCAACAGCGCGAGCCCGGCCGCGGCCATAAAATGCCAGCTTTCCCCGATTAAGAACCTCATTGTGAGGCTCCCGCATCCAGCGCGCGCAGCCGCTGCATTATATGAGGCTGATGCACCGCGTCCTGTTTATAGGAACCGGTAAGGGCGTAGATCAGGATATTGAGCGTCAGTTTTTCCCCGGAACGCCGCCGGCCCGCGGCGGGAATTTCATGAACATGGCGGCCGATGGAGTCCCTGGACCAGACGCCGATAAGGTCGTTCCGCGAGAAGATCACGGCGTAGCGGCCGGCGTATTCTATGGCGGCCGGCTCTTTTTCCAGGCTGAACCTGCCGCCCGGGGCGCCGATGAGGAAAAAACTTTTTAGAAGCGAATGGTCTTTGGCTACGGGCCGAAAGCCGTTTTCCGGCAGGCTGAGCGACATGGTCCGCTTAAGCCAGGCGGCGAAAGGACTTTGGCGCCGGCCGGAGGAGTCATTGGCGAAAAGCGTGCCGCCCGAGAGCAGGTAAAGCCTCAAGGCGCGCAGGTCGCCGTAATCAAGGCCTTCCGGCGCGCCGGAGCAGGACAGAACCAGGAAAGGCTCCTCAAAGAGGGCCGTATCAGAAAGCTTTATTTTCCTGGCGGGAAGAGCCGTCTCCACGCTGGTCGCCGCGGACAGCGCTTTCAAGATCTCAAGGCGCGCTGATTCCGCAACGCCGCAGCCGGCGCCGAGGTCAAGCTCGGCCAGGGAAAAAGCCCCGGCGGAGGCAGAGCAACAGAAAGCCACGGAAAGCAACAGAAAGCAACAGAAGGTAAGAAAGGAAATATTTTTAACTGCTCTCCTACTTTCCGTAGCTTTCTGTTGCTTTCCTTTGCCTTCCGTTGCGCCGTTCATATAACTTTCCTTGAAAGCAGGAATTCAGCCAGCAGAAGGGCTAGAGCCGTAAAAAGCAGGAATTGGCTTGTTTCAACGCCATACAGCGCGCTTTTGAAATCCGCCGCCGGCTCCTCGGGCCGGAGAACGCGCCAGGGCGGGTGTTTTTCGGCAAGCAGGGCGCTTTCGCCTTTCCTGTGGTCCAGGTTCACGGCGAACATTCCGGCCTCCGGAGGGGCCGACCAGCGGTAAAGCCCGGGCCGGGAGGTAAGGCCGTATTTAAAAGCTCCGCCTTCGGAGAACAGATAGTGCTTCGCGCCGTCCGGAGCGGTGACGGCCACCCTGACTCTATCCGCGCTTTTCAGGCGGCCTTCGTATATCCCGCCGACCGGCGCCGAGCGGAGCTCCGGCTCCGCCAGCCCGAAAAGTCTTTTGACGTTAAGGGCCATGAAAGGGGCGAAGACCGGCTTCGCCGGCAGATCCGCGAAACCGAGATCAAGAGAGGAAGTCCAGACCAGGAACCTGCCTTTTCCCTGCTGTTTATATAAGAGCGCCGGGTAAGTATTGCCGGCTTCGTCTTTAAAATTCCAGGGCGTTTCAAAATGGGAAGTTCCTTCCAGCGCCGCTATCCGGCCGGCTACGGCCCTTGAAAGGTCAAACCCGGAAAAATCCTCTCCGGCAAAGAACGCGGCGTCCCGGGCCTGGGCGAGGGAAAATTTCCCATCAAGGACCCCGCCGCTCTTAAGCCCGAAAGCCTCCCAGAAGACACCCTGCTCCCGGCCGGAACTCTCGCCGCCGCCGGGGACCGCGATCAGAAATACCCCGCCGCCGGACGACAGGTAGTCCTTGACGGCTTTTGTCCATTCCGCAGCAGCGGGCGGCCCCGCAAGGATAATGGCGCCGTAGTCTTCAAGCCGTATGCGCTCCTCCGAATATTGCGCGAAGTCCGCCCTGAGGACTGAAGACCGGCCGCTCCCGGTTTCAAAGAACTTTTTAATAAAATACGCTCCGCCGCCGGGCCTCAAAGCCCGCTCGCCGCTGTAAAGCGTCAGCGCCCTGGGTTCGCGCGGGACCGCCCGTTGAAAGGCGAAATAAGCGGCGTTATCGGAATTAAGAGCGTCCGGGCCGGTCAGCTCTATGCGGCCGGCGGGGTCCGGGCCCGGGGTTACGATATCAAAAGCGGACGCGCCGTTCCGGAACAGGCCCGGGATAGTTTTTTCCATGCTCCCCCTGGAGGGGGAAATGAAAAGCCCGGCTTCGCCCCCGCCGCCTTCGCCGCCCAGATAAGCGGACAGTTCAACCGCGCGCCCGGCGGCCCGGCCGTTCACCTCCCGTATCCAGGAGTTGGGGCCTGGCGCGAAAGAAAAACCCAGAAGAACGACCTGTGGGTCGTAGGCGGGAATAGCCGAAATGTTTTTGGGGAAACCGGCGAAGCCGTTCCGCGTGGAATCGCTCAGCAGCAGCGCCGCCTTTTTGCGTCCGGCCGGGCGCGCGGCCAGGAGCCCGTAGGCTTTTTCAAGGGCTTTGCCGTAATCAGTGGCCTTATAACCGGGCCGCGCGGCGGATAGCGCTTTTGAGACAGCCCCGAAATCGGCCGTCCAGTCCGCGCCAGGCTCGGCAGTTTCGTCGAAGAACACAAGAGCCGCTTCGTCTTCTTTTCCCAAAGCCCCGAGTATGCGTTCGACGTTCCCGGCCGCGAAAGCGTACCTGGTCCGGCCGCCGAAAGAAGCGGACATTGAATAAGACCTGTCGGCCAGGATAACCAGGCTTAACGGCCGTCCGGCGCCGGCGGCGAAACCGGAGAGGCTGCTTAAAGGCCCGGACTCTATCACGGGTTTTGAAAAAGCGAAAACAAGCAGCAGTACGGCCAGACATCTGAGCAGCAGTATCAGCGTCTGAAGAAGCCTTGTCGGCCGCCGGCGGGCGCGCTGAACCGGCCGCAGCAGAAAAACGCTTGAAAATTCTATTTTGACCGGCTTTACCGAGAAAATAAAATGGATCAGAACAGGCAGCGCCGCCAGGGGCAGGAACCAGAGGAAGGAAGGATTGAGGAAGCTCATAATTTTTAAAATAACCTGTAACTGCTCAGCCGGCCCGAACCCACATAGAGGCCTGGGTAGTTAAAACAACTTTATGAATTTCTCAAGCGAAACGAACGGCGGCGCGTCCGTAAAAGCAGCGAAGCGCTTTATGCCGGAGGCGGAAAAAGCGCCTGCCGCGCGCTTAAGCCAGCCGGAAAACTCCAGCCGGTAAGCCGCCCTGACCGCAGCCGGGGCCAGCGTCACCTCGTCGCCGGTCTCCATATCGGAAAACGCCGCGCAGCCGTCCCACGGCAGGTCCGATTCCGCGCGGTCCAGCGCCTGGAAAATAAAAGTCTTCATTCCGCCGGCGGAGAAGAGCCCGGCCAGATATTTCAGGCGCTCCGGCTCCGCCATCAGGTCCGAGAACAGGACGGCCGCGGAATGCCTGCCCATGGCGGCGGCGGCGTTCTTCAGCTTTTCGGCCGGAAGCGAGCGCCCCGACGGCCGCAGGGCGGCGAGTCCCGAATCCATGTCTTTAAGCGCGGCGAGGTCGTTGGAGGGCTTGAAGCGCGCCAGGCTGTCTCCGGAAACGGCCGTAATGCCGGCATAGTCCCCGCTGGTGATAAAAAGGCAGGCAAGGTACAAAGCGAGGCGGGCCGAATAATCCCATTTTGACTCAGCCGAGTTCGGGCCTTTGAAGGCCATGGAGCGGGAGGCGTCTATGATTATATTGAATTTCACCGCGCTCTGGCGGCTGAACTCTTTTATGAACAGCCGCTCTTTTCTCGCGTATACCTTCCAGTCCACGAACCGGGTCTCGTCGCCCCTGGCGTACTGCCTGTATTGCGAAAATTCCTGGGAGCTGCCTTTTTTCAGCGCGGTTTCATGGCGGCCCTCAAGCGTCCCGCCGATCCTGAACGAGGTCCGGTTTTTAAGCGCTCTTATGTGCGCCACCGCGGCCGGGGTGAGATATTTCACGCTTCGGCCATTATTTTCCGGATAAGGGCCTCCGGGGTAAAGCCTTCGGCTTCGGCCTGAAAATTCATCACCAGCCTGTGCCGGAGCACCGGCAGGGCCGAGCGCCTTATGTCTTCTATGGAGACCGCGAAACGTCCGTCCAGGAGGCACCTGGCCTTGGCCGCCAGCGTCAGCGCCTGCGAACCCCTGGGGCCGGCCCCCCAGGTGACCCATTTTTCCACGAACTCCGGCGCGCCGGGACCCGGCCTTGTCATGCGGGCGAGCTTTACCGCGTACTCCAGTGAACTCTCCGGCACGGGCACTTTCCTCACTATCTCCTGCAGGGCTCCGACTTCTCCGGCGTTCAGCACTTTTTCAAGCGTTTCGGGCGGGGCGCCTGTTGTAATGGCTACTATGCGCTTTTCTTCGGCGAGCTCCGGATAGCCGATATTTATCTGCATGAAAAACCTGTCCAACTGCGCTTCCGGCAAAGGATAGGTGCCCTCCTGCTCGATAGGGTTCTGGGTGGCCAGCACTAAAAAAGGAAGCGGCAGAGGCCGGGTCGCGCCGCCGGAGGTGACCCTGTATTCCTGCATGGCCTGCAGAAGCGCGGACTGGGTTTTCGGAGGCGTGCGGTTTATCTCGTCGGCAAGCAGCACATTAGCGAACACCGGTCCCTCCACGAACCTTAAACTGCGCGCTTTGGACGCCGGGTTGTCCTCAAGAATCTCATAGCCCGTGATATCCGAGGGCATCAGGTCGGGGGTGAACTGTATCCTGGAAAATTTAAGATCCAGGATACCGGCGAGCGTGGAAACCAGCAGTGTTTTGGCGAGCCCCGGCACCCCCACGATAAGAGCGTGTCCACGTGCGAACAGCGTGATAAGGATCTCTTCTATCACCAGGTCCTGCCCCACTATAACGCGGGAGATCTCCGAGGCAAGTTTCTTCTTGCCGGCCTGCAGTCTTTCCGCCAGTTCCCTGTCGGTTTTATCGGTCATATATACCCCTTATTTTGTAACTACTCAGGTAGACAGAATTCAGTAGTCAGAATTCAGAATGGCCGACTACGAA
>CAMTWW010000048.1:0-3170 GCA_947085555.1 uncultured Elusimicrobia bacterium
GATAGTAGTAAGGATTAAGGATTAAGGATTAAGGATTAAGGATTAAGGATTAAGGATTTACTCCCTGCTTACCACTTAATCCTTACCACTTACTACAACAGAGGACAGAAATATGAAATGTACCAACTGCGGGCAGGAAAACCGCCCCACCCTTAAATTCTGCAAAAAGTGCAATACCGACCTGACCTTGCCGCCGGCCTGGTTCCCGGACTGGAAATGGCATTTAAAGACCCTCTCCTGGATCTACCTGACGCTGATAGCGGGCTTCTTTACCGTCAGCTACCTGCTGCATAAGCTCCCGCCCCCTTATAACCAGCGCCAGATACCCCCGGAAATGACGCCCTGGCTTAACCCGCACAGGCAGCCGGCTAAATAGAATGAACGCGAAAGACGCCCTGATACTGAAGACCGCCCGCGGCGTTATAGCCGCCGAAAGCCGCGCCGTGGCCGGCCTGTCCAAAACGCTGGACGCTTCCTTCCTCAAGGCCGTGCGCCTGCTGGAAACCTGCTCCGGAAAAGTCGTGCTTCTCGGCGTGGGGAAGTCCGGCCTGATAGCGCGCAAGATAGCCGCCACGCTGGCCTCCACCGGCACGCGCAGCGTCTACCTGCACCCGGTGGAGTCCCTGCACGGGGACCTGGGGATGATAGCCTCCGACGATGTCGCGCTGGCGCTTTCCTATTCCGGCGAGACCGAGGAAACGGCGAAGCTCCTGCCGGTGCTTAAAAAACAGGGCCTCCCGGTAATTTCCATCACCAATAATCCGAACTCCAGGATGGCGCGGTATTCCGACATTACTATGCGCCTTCACGTGGTCGCGGAGGCCTGCCCCTACGACATGGTCCCTACCTCTTCCACCACGGCCATGCTGGCGCTCGGGGACGCGCTGGCGGTCACGCTGATGACCCTGAAAGGTTTCGATAAAAAGCGTTTCGCCCGCCTGCATCCCGGAGGCAGCCTGGGCAAGCTCCTGAATCTGAAGGTCGGCGACCTGATGCACAGGGGCCGGGAGAATCCGGTGATAAAAGAAACCGCCACTATCGTAGAAGCGCTCAAGGTCATGACGGCGACCAAAGCCGGCGCTGTCTCGGTCACGGGGGCCGGCGGCAAGCTGACCGGTTATTTTACCGACGGAGATCTGCGCCGCCGCCTGCAGGCCGGGCTTTCTGACCTGTATCTCCCCGTAAAGCTGGTGATGACCCGCGGCCCGCTGACCGTGCACCCGGAGACCATGGCCATGGAAGCCGCGCGCCTGGTTTCGGAAAGAAAAATAGACAATCTGCCGGTAACGGACGCGAAAACAGGCCGCCCCGTGGGAATAATAGACGAGCGCGACCTACTGAAAGAGGGGCTCGGTTGAGAAGACTTTTCACGCTCCTTTTACTGGCCCTGGCCGCCTGTTCGGATCCGGACCCGCGCGAGGCGGCGCCCGGTGTCAGCCTGCTTAAGAACTTTTCCATGGCCGAAGCTGCCGCCGGCGCTTTCACCTGGCGGCTGGACGCGGATACCGGCAGGCTGGACGAGAAAAAAGGCGTGATCACCTTCACCGCGCCGCGCATAAAATTCTTTACCAGGGACGTGGTTTCTTCCGAGATAACCTCCCGCGCCGGCCTTCTGCGGATGCAGGAAAAATCCGCCGAGCTGACGGACGGCGTCGAGGTGAATTCAAAGACGGACGGGATGCGGCTGCAGACGACAAAGCTCTATTACAGTTCCGCGCGCGCCAAGATCTGGACCGAAGAGCCCGTGACCATCTATAAGGGCCGCACCGTGATCAGGGGCCGGGGGTTCACGGCGAACCCGGACCTTTCGGAGATAGAGATACGGCACCAGGAGACGCGCCTGGCGAAATGAAAAACATTCTGTTCCTTCTCCTCCTCGCCTCCCTTGCCGCGCCGCTTCGCGCGGAGGAGGATTTTCTGATGGGCTCGGTGGTGAAGAGCGACAAATGGAAGATGGACCGCGCCAACGACCGCGAGATCTTCGAAGGGAACGTTTCTTTCCGCAACCCGCGCTACACCCTCAAAGCCGACTACGCGCTGTACACCCGCCCCGCCCGGACCTGGAACATGAAAGGCTCCGTCTATATGCTGCGCCGCTTCGAGGACAAATCCCAGGTGGAGATGAATTGCAGCAAAGCCGTTTACCTGGAAACACCGGAAGAGGCTATGCTGGAGCGCGGTGAAAAGCCGGTGAGGATCAAGTATACAGGTCCCGACGGGCGGGTGCTCCGGGGGCGCGCGGACAAGACCTTCGCGCAGAACAAGACAGGGCTCATAAGTTTTGACGGCAGCTTCGCCCTTTCCACGGAGAACCTGGATATGTACTCGGCCAAAGGCCTCTACAACAATGCCGACGGGACCTTCCTGATGTACGGATCCACCCCGCTGGCCGCCGGCAACCGGCAGGAATATGATTTTGCCATAAACTCGGAAAGGATAATGTTCTTCAAGGATAGCCGCGATATAAAGTTCTATAATAGGGTTAAAGGCTGGGTGAAAGATACTGAAGCGAGCACAAAATGAAACTCGAATGCCGGCTTCTTGAGAAATCCTTCGGCCGACGCCAGGTGGTCAACGGAATTTCCCTTTACGTCAACTCCGGCGAGGTTTGCGGTCTCCTGGGCCCGAACGGCGCCGGCAAGACCACGACTTTCCACATGCTGGTCGGTTTCCTGGAGCCGGACGCGGGCAAGGTTTTCCTGGACGGCCGCGACGCCACGAAGGAGCCCATGTACGCGCGGGCGCGCGGCGGGATAGGTTATCTGGCGCAGGAGCCGACGGTCTTCCGCGGGCTGACAGTGGCCCAGAACCTGGAAGCTATTCTGGAGCGGACCACCCCCGACAGGAAGGTCATGCGCGAGCGCGTGGATTCGCTCCTTGGGGAATTCGGGCTGCTGAAGCTGAAGGACCAGAAGTCGTGGACCCTCTCCGGCGGCGAGAAGCGCCGGCTGGAAGTGGCGCGCGTGATGATAAACGACCCCAGGATCATCCTTCTCGACGAGCCTTTCGTGGGCATCGATCCTATCACGGTGAGCGAGCTCAAGAAGATCATCCTGCACCTGAAAGAAAAAGGTATCGGCGTGCTCATCACCGATCATAATGTGCGCGAAACCCTCTCCATCACCGACCGCTCGTACCTGATCTACCAGGGCCAGCTCCTCATAGAAGGC
>CAMTWW010000049.1:0-4375 GCA_947085555.1 uncultured Elusimicrobia bacterium
ACTGGAGTTCAGACGTGTGCTCTTCCGATCTACAAGCGCTTCCTGCTGGAAACCGCCAAGAACGAGATGACCGGCCGCGTGATAGATCTGATCGTGCCCGTCGGCAAGGGCCAGCGCCAGCTAATCGTGGCCGCGCCCAAGACCGGCAAGACCATGATCCTGCAGCGCATCGCCAATTCGCTGGCCACCAATCACCCCGAAATAGAGCTGCTGGTGCTGCTCATAGACGAACGCCCCGAGGAAGTCACCGACATGAAGCGCTCCGTGCGCGGCGAAGTCATCGCCTCCACCTTCGACGAACCGGCCGACCGCCACGTGCAGGTGTCCGAGATCGTTCTTGAGAAGGCCAAGCGCATGACCGAGCACGGCAAGGACGTAGTGATCCTGCTCGACTCGATCACCCGCCTGGCCCGCGCTTACAATACCGTGGCGCCGTCTTCCGGCCGCGTGCTCTCCGGCGGTCTGGAGTCAACCTCCCTGCAGCGCCCCAAGCGCTTTTTCGGCGCGGCCCGCAATATAGAGGAAGGCGGTTCCCTGACCATCATCGCCACCGCGCTGGTGGAGACCGGCAGCCGCATGGACGACGTCATCTTCGAAGAGTTCAAAGGCACCGGCAACTCCGAGATCTACCTGGAGCGCAAGCTGGCCGACCGCCGCGTGTTCCCGGCCATAGATATCAACCGCACCTCCACCCGCAAGGAAGAGCTGCTGATGACCGAGGACGAGCTGAACAAGGTCTGGATCCTGCGTAAGGTCCTGGCCCCGCTATCGCCCATAGATTCCCTGGAACTGTTGGTGTCCAAGTTGGGCGCCACCAAGTCCAACAAGGATTTTTTAAAATCCATGGAGATGGGGCATGATAGGTAAAAGGCTAAAGTGGGAAACGGCAGTTGATAAGTTAATAAAGGATGAAGGATGAGGGATGAGGGAAAGAGCGGGGGAAAAGCAAAGGGATTTTCTCTCCCCTTTGGCCTTTATCCTTTAGCCTTAAGCCTTTTCAGTGTGCTGCTGGGAACGGCGGCGCTCTCCTCCGCTGTGGCACCCGGGGTTTCGCCCTTCTATTACGCCAGGTTTTCCGTGCTGACCCCTCCCGGCCCCTCCGAGCCGCCGCCGGAAGCTTTCCGGCTTATCCCCCGCCTGATCCATGCCAGGCACAAGGTGGCCAAGGGCGAGAACGTGCGCTCTATAGCCGCCGCTTACGGCACGGATGTGCGCTCCCTGCAGAGCACCAATTCCAACGAATTCATCTTCATGTCGCGCGGCGGCTTTATACGGGTGCATAACGGCAAAGGCCTGCTTTATGAAGTAGCCTCGGATGGGGAGACCTTGAACGGCATAGCGAACCGCTACGCCGGAAAAGGCCGGGACCTGAAGGCTTTCAAGTCTGAGATAGTGGAGGAGAATAGTCTCCCGCCCTCCGCCCTGCTTACGAACCACAAGTTCAGCAAGGGGGACAGGGTTTACCTGCCCTCCGTCTACCTGGACCTGGACACTTACCGTATGCCGCTCCGCAGCTTCGGGCGCATAAGTTCGCGCTTCGGCTCGCGCTACCATCCCATACTTAAGAGGCAAGTTTTTCATAACGGCGCCGATATCCCTATGCCGATGGGCACCCCCGTTTACCCGTCACGCTCCGGCACGGTCACTTTTTCCGGCTGGAAGGGCGGCTACGGCAATGTCGTCGAGGTCAGGCATAAGGACGGCTCCATGTGCCGCTACGGCCACCTTTCGCGCCTGACCGTAGCGGTAGGGGAAATCGTCCAGAAATCGAAGACCCTGCTGGGCAAAGTGGGCTCTACCGGCATGTCCACCGGGCCGCATCTGCATTTCGAGATAATTACCCCCTCCGGCAAGTCCGTGAACCCGTTGGCGAAAATAGGTAAAAAATAGGGAAGATCGGGAATCGGGAATCTATCTCAGCGGGTAAATCCTTATTTATGCTATAATTAGTGTTCGCACCTGATATTTTCCGAGGAAAAGACAATGAAAAACGACATCCACCCCACCTATAATCTCTGCGAGGTTTCCTGCGTCTGCGGAAACGCTTTCCAGACCCGCTCCATAAAACCCGTCATAAAGGTTGAAGTCTGCAATGCCTGCCACCCCTTCTACACCGGCAAGCAAAAGCTGCTGGACACCGCCGGCCGCGTGGAGAAATTCAACAGGAAATTCGCGGCCAGCGACGGCAAGATGGTAGAGCGCAAGATGAAAAAGGTAGTCGTGAAGTCCGTGACGCCCAAGCACACCGCCAAGCGCAAAGTGCTTTCTTCCGCTCCCGCCAAGAAGGACGAGAAGAAGGCCGCGAAAGCCGCCGCTCTCAAAGCCGAAGTTAAACCCGAAGCGAAGTAGCCAGGTTTTTTAAACGGGCGTTCCTTTGTACAGGAACGCCCGTTTTTTATGTCTACAACAGGCTCCTATGCTTGAAGAAGAGCTGAACGCGATCAAAAGGGAATTCGCCGAGATAGAGGCCCGCCTCTCCTCCGGCGGCCTCAAGCCGGAAGAGATAGAAAAGTTTTCCCGGCGCCACGCCGTCTGCCGCCAGCTGCTGGACACTGAGGCCGCGCTCGGCAAGGCGCAGAGAGAGGCCGAAGACACCCGGCAGATGCTTTCCAGCACCGACCGGGAGATCGCGGAAATGGCCGCTGCGGAGCTGCCGGGCCTTGAAGCCGCCGCCGCGTCGCTGGGCAAAAAATTAAAACTGCTGATAATCCCGCCGGACCCGGCGGATTCCAAAACATCTTCCTTGAAATACGCGCCGGCGTGGGCGGCGACGAAAGCGCGCTTTTCGCCGCGGATCTGCTGCGCATGTACACCCGCTTCGCCCAGACCATGGGCTGGAAGGCGGATCTGCGCGACCTTTCCGCAACAGGCCTTAAAGGCATAAAGAACGCCGTGCTTTACATCTCAGGGCAGGACGTGTACGCCCTAATGAAATACGAGGGCGGCGTGCACCGCGTGCAGCGCGTGCCGCTGACCGAGGCTTCGGGGCGCATCCATACCTCCACCGTCACCGTGGCCATCATGCACGAAGTGGACGAGGTGGAGATAAAGATAGAAGCCAAAGACCTTAAGCTGGATACCTACCGCTCCAGCGGCGCCGGCGGCCAGAACGTGAACAAAGTGGAAACCGCCGTGCGCATCACCCACATCCCTACCGGCATCATCACGGCCTGCCAGGAAGAGCGTTCGCAGGGCAGGAACCGCGCGAAGGCAATGGCCATGCTGGCGGCCAAACTGGCGCAGGTGACCGAGGATGCCCAGGCCAAGGCCAATGCGGGCGCCCGCAACGTGCAGGTGGGTACCGGGGACCGCTCTGAAAAGATCCGCACCTATAATTTCCCGCAG
The DNA here is from genome assembly GCA_947085555.1 of uncultured Elusimicrobia bacterium. GTDB lineage: Bacteria > Elusimicrobiota > Elusimicrobia > Elusimicrobiales > UBA9959 > UBA9959. Next base: position 3,346 of record CAMTWW010000049.1, read on the forward strand.
AATCGCGTGACGGACCACCGCATACAGGTTTCCTGGCATAACCTGGAGGCTATCCTGGAAGGAGAGCTCAGGGAGATGCTGGAAGAGATACGCCTTGAACTGACAAAGGAAAAAGAATGACCGCGGGAAAAACACTGACAGAGGCGGCCGCCCGCCTGGCCGCCGCGGGTGTGGACGAGGCGGAACTGAACGCCCAGTGGCTGCTGGCCGACGCTATGGGTTTGCCGCGCCTGAACCTGCTGGCCGACCCCGGCCTCCCCGTCGCGGCCGGCGCGCTGCGCAAATTTAAAAAGGGCCTGGCCCTTAAAGAGCAGGGCCTGCCGCTGGCCTATATACTCGGCTGGCAGGATTTCAGGGACATCAGGATAAAGGTGGACAAAAGGGTCCTTGTTCCGCGCCCCGAGACGGAAGAACTGGCCGGGCTGGCCGCCGCTTTCCTGAAGACCCGCAAAGGGGAGCTCTCGGCGATGGATTACGGCTCCGGCAGCGGAGCCATCGGCCTCTGGCTGGCGAAGGAATTCCCGGCCCTGCGGCTTAAGTCCGTGGAAAAATCGGCCCGCGCCCTCGCCTGCGCCGCCGAGAACGCCGCCGCGCTCGGCCTCGCCGCCCGGATGGAATTCATACAGGCCTCCACCCTGGAGACCGTCGCCGGGACCGTAGACGTCATAGTCTCGAATCCGCCCTATATCCCCACCCGCGTCATCCCCGGCCTCGCCCCGGAAGTCCTGAGCGAGCCGCGCATGTCCCTGGACGGCGGCGGCGACGGCCTGAACGTAGCCCGCATGCTGGTGAACCTGGCCCCCGCGAAACTTAAAAAAGGCGGCGCGCTCATAATGGAACTCGGCGGCTTCCAGGCCAAAAACCTCCTGGCCGCCATGCCCTCCTCGGTCTGGAAAGAAAAACGCGCGCACAAAGATCTGAACGGCATAGAAAGATTCGCTTTCGCGAGGACGAAATATGGATAATTTTATTATACGAGATCGGAAGAGCACACGTCTGAACTCCAGTCACGCTTGAACGCATCTCGTAT
>CAMTWW010000050.1:0-4269 GCA_947085555.1 uncultured Elusimicrobia bacterium
AACAGCTGCACGAACTGAAATCGGCGCTCGGGAAAAGCCACGGCATGTGCCCCGTTTATTTCCAGGTGAAAGCCCAGGGGCGCGGCACCTATATGATAGAGACCACGGAGCGGGTGAGCTTAAGCGACGCGCTGCTGCACGAGGTGGAAAGGCTGCTGGGGGATAAAACATGGAAAGTGGAAAGCGGATTCTGATAGCGGACGTAACTACTCAGGTAGACAGGATTCAGTAGCCAGAATTCAGAATAGCGGAGTCTTTCTTGTTGCTAATGTTTCTATTCTGACTCCTGAATTCTGACTTCTGGCTACCTGAGCTGTTACAATAAAGGAAAGAAAGATGAAAAAACTTAATTCTGTTCTGGCGCTGCTGCTGCTGGCCGCAGTTCCCGCTCCGGCAAAGGACAAGGGGGAGTCCGTCGTTATCCCCGACGTGGAAATGATAGACGTGCCGACCGCGGGCATACTCGATTATTACGGCTTTATGGTAAAGACCCGCTTTTATTCCGGCGGCGGGGTATTGGGCGGGCTGAATTTCGGCGTGCAGGAACGCCTTAACCTCGGCGCCTCCATGACGGTGGACAAGCTGATCGGGTCGGAGACCGGCATTAAAATGCGCCGCCCGGAGATCCAGGTGAAATTCCGCTTTTTCGACGGGGGGTATTATATACCGGCCGCGGCCGTAGGCTATGACGGGCAGGGTTACTACTACAACCCGGCCGACAAGAAATACCTGGAGAAGGGCAAAGGCCTGTACCTGGTGGGCTCCAAGGAAATAGGCCTGGCAGGCCTCGCCCTGCACGGCGGCTTCAATGTGCCGGACTTCGACAACAACTACCTTTTCGGCTTCCTGGGGCTTAACTACACCCTCGAGGACAAGGTAGCCTTCATACTGGAGTACGACAGCCTGTTCCACACCGACGACCCCTCCAGGCTCAACGCCGGTATCCGCCTTTACGTCACCCCCTATTTCCAGCTGGACATGGGCATACGCGAAATAGGCCGCAACGGGAAGTTCGACAACGGCTATCCCCGCAAGGCGGAGCGCCTGGTGCAGATGCGGTACAACACGAGCTTTTGATAAATTGATAGCAAAAGAAAGCAAAAGAAGGCAAAAGAAAGCAAAAGAAGGCAAAAGAAAGCAGAAGAAGGCAAAAGAAGGCAAAAGAAAGTAAGAAAACCCCTTCTCCCGAAACTTTCAGTTGCCTTCCGTAGCGTTCCGAAACTTTCAGTTGCCTTCCGTAGCGTTCCGTAGCTTTCAGTTGCTATTATTGACTAACAGGCTAAACTAGTTATAAGGAGAGCATATCATGCCTAAGAGAATTGGCATACTTACAGGCGGCGGGGACTGCCCGGGGCTTAACCCGGCGATAAAAGGCTGTGTCTGGGCCGCGGAAAAGTTCGGCTATGAATGCGTCGGCATCACCGACGGCTGGAAGGGCCTGGTGGAGGGCCTGACCATGCCGCTCAGCCGCGAGGCCACGGAGTACATCATCATGAAGGGAGGCACCATGCTCGGCACCTCCCGCACCAACCCTTTCAAGAACCCGGAAAGCGTAGTGAAATGCCTCGAGACTTTCAAGAAGCTCGCTCTTCACGCGCTGGTTGCGATGGGCGGCGAGGACACGCTCGGAGTAGCCACTCGCTTCTATAAAGAGCATAAGCTTAACGTGGTCGGCGTACCCAAGACGATGGACAATGACCTGAACGCCACCGACTACACCTTCGGTTTCGACACCGCGGTGACTAAGGCGATGGAGGCCGCGGAGGCGCTTATAGACACCGGGCGCAGCCACCGCCGGGTGATGGTGCTGGAAGTTATGGGCAGGCACGCCGGCTGGGTGGCTCTGTTCACGGCCATCGCTTCCTCGGCGGATTTCGTCTGCATACCGGAGAAAGATATCGACAAGGCCACCCTTCTCGCCAAGATAAAAGACGCTTACGCCAGGAAGAAGTTCGCCCTGGTGGTGACCAGCGAGGCCTCGAGGCTGCCCGCTGCGGGGGAGGACAAGGCCAAGCACGAGCTTGACCAGTTCGGCCACGTGATCCTGAAGGACCGGGGCATGGGCGAGCACATAGCGGGTTTCATCGAGAAGAATACCGGCTTCGAGACCCGCTCCGCCGTGATCGGGCATATGCAGCGCGGCGGCGCCCCGACCCTGTTCGACCGCATGCTGGGCGTGCGGGTGGGCGTGAAAGCCGCGGAGCTGGTGCGCGACGGGCAGTTCGGGCAGATGTCGGCCCTGGTCGGCAATAAGATCGTGGGCGTGCCGCTCGAAAAAGCCACCGGCGAGCTTAAGACCGTTTCCAGCGACTGGAACGACCTGATGGAAGTGCTGTTTTAGTGTAGTGTTAAGGAGCCCTTATGACTGAAAATACGGAAGTTAAAGCGCCGGCCCAGTTCCAGCGCAAGACCATAATGATAAAGAAACGTCTCCAGTACCATTATATGGCGCTGATCCTGGCGAGCGTGCTGCTGGCCTTCATAGTCTTCGGCCTCGAGGCTATCTGGACCGTCTCCAAAGTGGTCAACGAGAACCCTTACCTGCTGCCGCTGCTGGACATCATAAAAGAAATGGCCCCGCTGTTCGCCATAAAGATAGCGACGTATATGGTGATAGTCATCATCGTATCGGCCGTTATTTCGCACCGCATGGCCGGGCCCATCTTTAAGTTCGAGAAGAGCTGCGGCACGGTGGCCGACGGGGACCTGACCCACAGGGTCTACCTGCGCAAGGGAGACCAGCTCACCGACCTGCAGGATAGTTTCAACATCATGGCCGGCGCGGTCAATGAGACCGTTAAAGAGTACGAGAAATTCCGCGTAGAAGCCGCCTCGGCGGGGCTTGCGGACAAGGCCGAAGCCCTCTCTAGAAAAATAACGGAGATAATGCCCAAGTTCAAGGTTTAAGAATGAAGATAGCGCTGTTCCTGCTCCTGCTCGGTACTCACGCCGCGGCCCAGAAGAACGCTGAAGTCCTGGGCATAGATGAAGCCGTCGCTATAGCCATAAAGAACAGCCCCGCGGCGCTGGCGGCCGAGCAGGATATAATTATCGCCAGGCAGCGGGTCATGGAGGCCCGCTTCATGGCCCTGCCGCAGTTCACTCTTTCCGGCGCGTTCAGCCGCGCCAACCTCGAATACCCGGCCCTGCTCGCCTCGGAATCCGGGGACCGCTACCTGGACCCGCTGGCGGGGGCTAACTTCTACTCCCTGCGTGTGCAGGCCCTGCAGCCGCTCTATACCGGCGGAAAGAACACCAATACCCTGAAGCTGGCCAAAACGGCCCACAACCAGGCTAAGGTGAATTTCGAAGCCGTCAGGGCCGACTCGGCGCTGGCGGCGAAGAAAGCTTTTTACACTCTGCTTTACCAGCGCCGCCTGAAAGAGGCTTCCAGCGGCTGGCTAAAGCGCGCCGGCGCGCTTAACGCCGCCCTCCGTAAGGACGCTTTCGAGGAACTGGAGGCCGCCATGCTCCTGTCCGGCCTTTCGGACAGCGCCCAGCAGGCCGACAGCGGGGTCGAGGCCGCGCTCACCACCCTGCGCAAGGCGCTTAACCGCGAACCAGGCTCCCAGGTGGACGTGGACGGCAGGTTCGAGCCGCTCCCCGTGCGGACCGATGTCAGCCGCAGCCTGGTCACGGCCATGGAGGCGCGCTCCGAGCTGAAGAGCGAACTTTATAAGGCGCAGATGGACGACATAGCCGTGAACATGGCCATGATACGCCGCAATCCCACCATCTACCTCGGGGCGGGCTACGACGTGAACGCCTACAAATTCTCCTCACTCGCGGACGATTCCACCAGGTCCAATAACTGGCTGGCTTCCCTGGCCATACATTTCCCGCTCTCCTACGATATCTGGACCCAGGTGCGGCAGCGCAAGGCGCAGCAGCGCCAGGGAGAGCTGAAGCGCGCGGAGCTCCAGGACAGCATCCGCTTCGAGATCCTTTCGGCCCACAGGGAAGCCGTCTCCTGGCAGGCCGAAGCTGAAAAGCTGGGAGCCGAGACGGCGCTGATGAAGGGCGGCTACGAGGCCGCTTCGCGGTCGGCCCGCCCCTCGCTGGCCGCCCTGCGCGCTCTCTGCGCCCTTAGCGGGCTGGAGAAGAAATCCCTGGACGCCGTTTACAATCAGCTGCTGGCCCGCATCAGGCTGGAATGGGCGCAGGGCCGCGATTTCGCGAAGTAAGGGCTCGTTAAAGAATAACTGACGCATTTGGAGGCCCATATTTGAGCCGGCTGCAAGGCGCGACGAACGAGCATACCGGTGGTCT
>CAMTWW010000051.1:0-16105 GCA_947085555.1 uncultured Elusimicrobia bacterium
AGCCGGGGCTCCACCACTCCCAGCACGTGGAAGTTGAACAGCTCGTTGAGGAAAAATACCGCGATAGCGGCCAGGCGGACCAGGTTTATCTTCCGCTCTCCGGATCTTTCCTCGGCGGAGAAGAAGGCGTCAAGTTTTTCTTTTGTCACAAAATTTCCGGTAGGCGCCGGCCCGCGAACGCGGGCGGCTGCGCGCTACAGGCCCTGCATGCTTATGTTGGTTACTACGCCGGCAGTTTTTGGGTTTTCGATCAGGGCGTTAAGGATAGCCGGGTTCCTTAATACGCCGATCAGGCCGGGGTTAGCCTTGAGCACCTCGGCGATAGCCAGCGGGTCGCTCAAAAGCGCCTTCCCGCCGGGCGTGTCCAGCAGCGCTCCCACCAGCGCGCTTGAGGCCACGGCGCTTACAAGTTGCTGGTTATTCATGCCGCGCTGCACCACTTCCTTCCCCATGAATTTATTCATATTAGCCGGGTTCTTAAGGTAATTTGCCAGCGCAGCCGAATTCCTGGTCGCGTTCTTGACCGTGTCCCTGGACATGAAACCTCTCACCACGTACTCGTTATTTAAAAGAGCGGAAACGGCTTTGGGGTTATCAAGGAGTTTCTCAACGGCTTTGCTTATGGCGCCATAGGCGAAACCAAGGCCCTGGGAGTTCTTCGCGTCCTGAGGGCTCGCGGCGGCAGCCGCCGCAGCCGGCCGCGCGGCCGCCTCCTTTGAGGGGGGCGTTTCAGCGGGCTTGTTCGCCCAGATGATCCCGGCGTCTCCGGAGGGCTCGTCGCCGGGCAGGTCGTAGCCGGCGCCGTCGGGGGTCGCGGGTCTGGGGCCTCCCGGCGCGGCCGCGGGAGAGGCGGCTTCAGGCTGCGCCTGAACCTGCTCTTCGGCGGGGGCGGTGCGCACGGCCTTCACGGGCTGCAAAGCCCATTTAGTGAGCAGCACCCCGGCCGCCATGGCGACCGGCACTATCAGCGCCCAGATCAGCCAGCTTTTTCCCTGTCCGCCTTCTTCCATGTACCCTCCGTGCCGCCCTGTCCGAAAGGGCGGCGGAATTTATAGTCTCAAATATAGCAATTATTGCCTAACAGCGGAACTGCCCCAGCGCGACTGCCCCGGCGGAACTGTCGCGGCCCGGCGCTCAAAGAGACGACGGTCTCCGGACCTGGAGCCGCGCTCTTATGCTGCTGGCAAGAACATCCGGGTCCACCGGCTTTGGCACATAATCAAAAGCGCCGAATTGCAGGCAGGAGCGGGCAAGTTCCTCGTCCTCATTTCCTGTGACCATTATAAAGCCGGTATCCGGCATCCCAGGGGCCAGCTCCTTTAAAACCTCGATCCCGCTTTTACACGGCATCGCGATATCAAGCAGCACTATGTCCGGGGTTCTTCCGCGCGCCAGCTCGACAGCCTCCCGGCCATCGGCGGCTTCAATAACCTCATAGCCCTGCAAAGACAGAAAACGGGCCAGCGGCACCCTCACTTTCGCCTCATCATCTACCACCAGCACAAGACCGCGGCCGGGCGCCGCGTCTTCGCTGTTTCTTTCATGTCCCGGAGCCATAAGATCAGTCCCCCCTCTTGTCTTTATAATACATGCTGCCCGAACGGCCTTTAAGCCCTTTAAGGTGTTTTTTTATTTCCCCGACCGTATCCACAATTTTCGCATAATGCGAAAATTTCTTTTTTTCGTTGGTAGCGATGGCGATGCTGAGCGTCATCAGCGGGAACTCGCGCGTTTCGCCCAGGCGGTCCCTGGAAACGATATAGCCGCGCTCCGCGTCCTCCGCCGAATAAAATCCGGGGGCCAGTGCGTCGAACCTTCCCGCTATGGCCCCGGCTATCCCTTCGGCTTGGCCGGGCGCGGAGATCATTACGAAATCGTCCCCGCCCACATGTCCCAGGAAGACCTCCTCTCCCGGAAAGTCCGCCTGCACACCCGTCAGCAGCGCGGCGGTCCGCTTTATGGCGTTGTCGCCGTTAAGGTAGCCGTAGCTGTCGTTATAGGCCTTGAAATTATCGATATCGATATAGAAAAAAGCCATAGGCCCGCCGGCCTCTATACAGCGGGCCGCCTCCTCCTCAATGGCCGGGCTGCCAGGCAGGTGGGTCAGCGGGTTGGCGCCCAGCATGCGCCGCGCGCGCCTGGCCGCTCCCTCTACGCGGGAAACCAGCTCCAGGGCGTTGAAAGGCTTTGAAATAAAGTCGTCCGCTCCCAGCCAGAACTCGCAGGCCTGCTCCTGCGGACCGTTATCGCCGCTTATCATTATCACCGGGATCATGGCCAGGTTGGAAGTTTTGCGTATCCTCGCCAGCAGTTCGCGCCCGCCCAGGCGCGGCATGTTCAGGTCAAGCAATATAATATCCGGCGGCCGGACGGCTATCCGTTCCAGCGCGGTTATTCCGTCTTCCGCTGTTTCCACCCGCCACTCCGTCCCCTCGAACAGCCTGGTTATTATGCGCTGGAAGTCCTTGTCGTCGTCCGCAACCAAAAGAGTTTTCTTCATACCCCCCCCCGTCCGCCACTATAGCCCGCACTCATCCGAGATGCGCGCTTCTATTTTGATCAGGTCCGCCACTTCGGATCTTTCTTCCGGGTCAAGGAGTATCCCCGAACCGCCCTTATAGTAGGCGGCGAGCAGCTTGTAAAACCTGGACTTTACTTCAGGGTCCCCTATCTCGCTGCCGGGATTTCTCCTCAGGTTCAGCCGGGTGAAGCCCGGGGCCTTCATTTTGAGCGCCCAATACCTGGCCTTCGAATCCACAAGCTCGGAGTTCAGCCTGGCAGCAGCGCTCCTCCTGCCGGAACAGGACCCGTTCTCCAAATCGGAGACAGCGTCCCTGGGCGCCGCGCGTGGAGCTGCGGCCCAGTACGGCTCCACTTCGCCCGGAAGCTCGGGGAAAGGAACCGCCGGGGGCTCCATATCCCCGAAGCGCCCGCCCAGCAGGTCAGGCGCCTGCCGCGCAGCCTCATCCTCTGCCGCAAGCAGCACCCGGCCGGTTTTAACGTCAATTAACCGCGCGAACACCCGCAGCATGTCCCCGTCGGCGAACACGACGCCGGTAACAACGGCGTCCAGGGAGAGCATATTCCCGAGGGTTTCGGTATTATTGTAGGCGCCGGCGGCCGAGGAAAGCCTGGCTTCCTTCAGGACTTTTTCAAGCAGGGCCCTCTCGATAAGGGCCACCGCCTTGTTGCCGGACAGCTGCACGCCCATTTTTTCAGCCACGTAGGCGCTCTCGCTTTTCCCGGCGCCGCCTTTGGCCGCGAACTCCAGCACGGCCAGCTTCTTCATGGAATTCTCAACCGCGCATTTGGCGATACGCGCAGCAAGCGCCCTGTAGGCGTCGGCGCGGGCGGCCGCGGGGAAAGCCAGCGCGCAGGCCAGGGCCAGCACCGCAGTCATTTTTATGTTTAAGGACTTTTTCATAACTCCCCCGCACTTATAGTATAGGCGGGGGAGCTGCGGAAAGGTTCCGCGAAAGTTCAGGTTTTACTCAAATTTTACGGGCAGTTGAAGGCTATCCGTCTATTCGAATTTATAGCCGTGCCCCGTAACGCTTACCAGCCGCGTGGCGAATTTTTTCCCCAGCTTTTTCCTCAGGGAGGAGATATGCGTCTCGACCGTATGCGGGTTGTCGTAGGTGGCCATATCGTAGCCCCAGACCGTTTCCAATATATACGGCACCCCCTGCACGCGCCCTTTTTTTTCGAGCAGGAGCGTAAGCAGGTCGAATTCTTTGCGGGTAAGCGCCGCCGGTTTGCCGGCCACTTTGACCGTACGGGCCGAGGGGTCCAGCTCAAGGCCCTGTTCTTTGATCTTGCCGGCCCGGGGCCCGGAACTGGCGGAGTAGCGCCGCAGCACGGCGTTTATTTTAGCCGCAAGCACCGAGAAAGCGAAGGGCTTTGTAAGGTAGTCGTCCGCGCCTTTGTCATAGCCGGACACCAGGTCCGCCTCGCCGGTTTTCTCGCCGGAAATTATAATGACCGGGACAATGGCGGTTTCGGCCGAGCATTTTATGGCCTTGCACAGGGCGAAGCCGTCCAGGCCGGGCACGTCCACGTCGGTGACCACCAGATCGGGCCGGGAGTCGCGCACCAGCATCAGCGCCTCGGAGCCGTTATCGGTGAAGATCACGGAAAAGCCGTGATTCTCAAGGTAACGCCGCATGACCTCCAGCATCTGACGGTCGTCTTCCACCAGTAATATTTTTTTGGGCATATCTTCACCCGCGGCGCCCGGGAAGAGAATTCTACCCTATTCCCGTACCCGGCACAATAGCGGGTATGGTCCCCGCGCACAAGTATTGTAAAATTACCTTGTGAGCTTAGATCTTAACCTGAATCCTACGCTGCTGCCGAAGCTCGGGCTGAACCCCAGGCAGGCGGAGGCCGTGCAGTATTTCGCCGGCCCGCTTTTGATCATGGCCGGGGCCGGCACGGGCAAGACCAAGACCCTCACCTCCAAGATCGCCATCCTGATAGCCTCGGGCATTTCCCCCTCGCGCATCCTCGCCATCACCTTCACCAATAAAGCCGCCCAGGAGATGCTCCACCGCGTGGGGAAGCTGGTGCCCTATTCCGGCGGCATGTGGATCCACACCTTCCACGCCCTGGGCGCGCGCATCCTGCGGCAGCACGGCCGCCTGATAGGGGTGAAGCCGGACTTCGTGATCTACGATGACGACGACCAGAAAAAACTTATCGGGCTCGCGATGGAGGAGCTGGGCTTCGAGAGCGAGAAGAACAAGGCCTCGATGTACCTGAGCGTCATCTCCCGCGCCAAGGACGACCTGCTGGATTCCCAGTCTTACCTGATCAACGCCCAGGCCGTGAACGACCCCTCCCGGCTGAAAGCGGCGCAGATCTACCACCGCTACCAGAAAAAGCTTTCGGAGGCCGGCGCGCTGGACTTCGGCGACCTGATAGTGCGCACCGTCGAGCTGCTCAATGCCAAGGAAGAGATCCGCGAGTACTTCCAGGAAAATTTCCAGTACATCCTCGTGGACGAATACCAGGACACCAACCACGCGCAGTACGTGCTGGTTAAAACTCTTTCGGCAAAGCGCCGCAACCTCTGCGTCGTCGGAGATCCTGATCAAAGCGTGTACGGGTGGCGCGGCGCGGACATCCGCAATATCATGGAGTTCGAGAAGGACTTCAAGGACGCTTTCACCGTGGTGCTGGAGGAGAATTACCGCTCCACGGCCCGCATCCTGCACGCCGCCAACGAACTGATCAAGCACAACCGCAACCGCCGCCCCAAGAACCTCTGGACAAAGGCGGAGCACGGTGTGCCGCCCCAGGTGCATGAGTACGCCAACGAGAACGACGAGGCGCGCGGGATAACGGACCAGGTGAAGCAGCTCACCGGCCGCGGCGGCCTCACCTACAACGATATCGCCGTCTTCTACCGCACCAACGCGCAGAGCCGCTCTTTCGAGGAAGCCTGCCGCCGGGCGCGCATACCTTACAGGCTCATAGGCTCGGTGCGCTTCTACGACCGCAAGGAAGTGAAGGACGTGCTGGCCTACCTGAAGCTGCTGACCAACCCGTCCGATACGATCAGCCTGCTGCGCGTGATAAACAACCCGGCGCGCGGCGTGGGCAAAACGGCCATAGACCGCGTACTGGCCCACGCCAGGCAGAAAGAAATGCCGCTTTACGACGCGCTGCTGAGCGCCGACCAGGTGCCGGACATAACGAATACCGCCCGGCGCGGCATAAAGGAATTCCTGGACCTGCTGGAGGGCGTGAAGTCCGACCTCTTCTCCGGCACCCCGGCGCTGTTGCTGGAGAAGATCCTGACCAATTCCGGTTACTGGAAGATGACTGAGGACCTGGCCGAGAAAGAGCCGCAGGAATCCCTGGCGCGGCTGGGCAACCTGCAGGAACTCGTGAACGCGGTGAAAGAATTCGAGGAGCACTGCATTAAGGAAGGAGCCGCCCCCACGCTGCACAAATACCTGGAGGAGGTGATGCTGTCCTCCCAGGTGGACAAGCTAAATACCGACGCCTTCGCCGTCACGCTGATGACCGTGCATCTCGCCAAGGGGCTGGAGTTCCCCGCCGTTTTCCTGACCGGGCTGGAAGAGAATCTTTTCCCGATAAACGCCGCCAACTCTTCGGAGGAGGACCTGGAGGAGGAGCGCCGCCTGGCCTACGTGGGCATGACGCGCGCCAGGGAGCGCCTTTTTCTCACCTGGGCAGGCACGCGCCGGGTTTACGGCACTACTTATTCCAATTTAGCCTCGCGCTTCATCTTCGAGAGCAGGGTGGCGCGCGAAACCGCAGCGCGCCCCGGCGAGGAGGACGTGCAGGTGCTCGCCTCCTACCAGCCGCCGCCGTCCATCCCGCGCATAGGCAAAGGCAGGCGCATCATGCACCCGGTACACGGCCCGGGCCGCGTGGTGGACCAGATAGGCGCCGGGGAATTCGCCAAGGTAACGGTGGTTTTCGACAGCGGGGTGCGCCAGACCTTCATGCTTAAATACGCGCCGCTGCAGCCTATTTAGCGGAGGGGAATATGCCTACTAAAGAATATTCGGCGGGCGGCGTGATCCTGGAAGACGGGACCGTGCTTTTGATACTGGTGAAGAACCTCAAGGGCGATCAGGTCTGGACCTTCCCGAAGGGCCGCCTCGAAGCCGGGGAGAGCCCGGAAGCCGCGGCCCTGCGCGAGGTATCCGAGGAGACCGGCTGGGACTGCGAAATAATTTCGCCCCTCTACAAGGCCGAATACTCTTTCCTGCGCGGCGGGCTGCTGGTGGATAAGGAAGTGCGCTGGTTCCTGGTCAAGCGCGTCGGCGGCGACGGCCTCCCCGGGACCCCCGACGAAATCCTGGACATGAAATGGCTGCCGCTCGCCGAGGCGGAGAACGAGCTCAGCTACAAGAGCGACCTGGAGATAATAGATCTCCTGAAAAAGTTTTAAGGGAAATTACCGCTTTCTTCCGGCTACCTCGCGGATAGTCAAGGCCGGGGTGAAAACCGCGCGGCCGTTCCTGACCGAGACTTTATATTCCACTGGCCTGAAGAGCAGGCCCCATAAAAAGAACTGCGCTCCCCGGTTAAAGGCGGACGCCGAACGCACCGTAGCCGCGGCCGCCTCCACCCGGCCCGTTTCCAGCCCCGAAAGAGCCCCGGAAAGATCTCCGGCGCCGGCCTTCAGGAGCGCGGCGTCCAGCGCAGCCGCCGAGGCGGCGAGCTCCGCGCGGGCCGCCGGGTAGGCCGAGCGTGGAAAAAAGGCCGCCAGGTAGCGGTAAAACGCGTAATCATAAAGGCAGGAAAAACCGGCGCCGGAGGTCCTTTTCTTCAGGTTAAGCAGCCCGTCATAGGCGGAGTACCTGAGGTAGAGCGGGGCGAACTTATTTTCGGCGGAATCCACCTCCCGCCCCAGTCCAGCCAGCGGTACCACGCCCGCTTCTATTCCGTCGGCGGAAACCGCCAGTTCCTCTTTCAGCCGCGACACCGACAGCCTCAGCTCCGCTGCGCCCGGCTCCGTGCGCAGTTTTTTCAGCGAGGTTTCAGCTTCCGCCAGGGCGGAGAACCGCGAGCGCAGGGCCAAAGCGGCCAGGGAGGTGCGCAGCTTCAGGCGCAGTTCCTCCAGCCGCCTGGATTCTTTCTCCGTGACGGCCTCCCTCCCTTTAAGGGCCGAAGCCGCCACGATAAACTCCCTGTAAAGCGAGAAAGCGGCCGGGTAAGCGCCCTCGATCTCCAGCCGCGGACCGCTCCCGCGGGCGGATTCCAGCCACGCCCCGGCCTGCGCTATCTCCCGCTCCAGCCCGGACTTGTTCAGCCGGTAAGCCGCGTAATCTAGCGCGAAGAAGCCGCTGCCGCCGGAACCCGGGCTTCCGGCCCTGACTTCGGGGCCGCCCGTTTCCGCCTGCCGCCCCTCGTAAAGCCGCCGCGCCGCCAGCTCCAGAGCCTCCCTGGAAACGGAAGCGCTGCCGGCGGCGGCGTTGAGGGCCTTTATCATGTCCAGGAAGTCCGGATTGAACTTCCACTCCAACTCGCGGGTCTCTATCCTGTCATGCAGCCGCCAGCCGGCCCCTTTCATATTCAGGTAGAGCTCCGCGGCCTTGGTCGGATTTTTCCTTATCCACTCCAGGAGCGCGCCTTTGGCTCCGGCGTTTGTCTCCAGCCCGGCCAGGTCCACGAAGCGCCCCGCCAGGCCGGCTTCCAGTATTTTGTCGGCCAGCGCGCCGCGGAAGAAAAGGCTGGTCAGCAGCCTGTCCTTTACGGAGGACAGTTCGGCGGCCTGCGCGTGCTGCGGGCCCGGCTCCGGCTCCGCGCGGAGGACCGCGGCGGGCGCGGAGGCGAAGAGCAGCAGGGCCGAAAACAGTATTTTCATCAGAGCCAGGAGCGGAACAGGTAGAGGAACTTGGAAACGGCCTTGGAGATGAACGGTCTGTTCCGGACTTCTTCTAAAGTTATAAGTTTGGACCTCTTGAGGTCTTCGCGGAAAGCCCGCGTCATGGCGGCGCCGAAAGCCGCGTCGTGAATGTTCAGGTTGAGCTCCAGGTTATAGTGCAGGCTGCGGTGGTCCAGGTTGTGGCTGCCCACGGAGGACCACAGGCCGTCTATCACGGCCGCCTTTGAGTGCAGTATGGGCCCCTGCCACTCGTAGACCTTCACCCCGTTCTTTATGAGGTGGCCGTACATGGCCCAGGAGGCCAGGCGCACATACGGGTAATCGGTATCCCGCGGCGCTATGATCCGCATGTCCACACCGCGCTGCGCGGCCTTGATCAACCGCCGGTAGACCAGGCGGTCGGGCAGGAAGTAGGCGTTGGTGATGTAGATGTATTCCAGGGAACGGTCTATGGCGAAGCGGTAACTGCGCCTTATAGAGCGCACATTGCGTATGCCGCCCGCGAAAACCACGGCGACGCGCTTGTCTCCCGCTTTTTCCGGTTCGGAAACCGGCAGGCAGGGCTCAGCCGGCCCGCTCAGCGGGGTGGAAGCGGTCCAGGCCTCCCAGAAGACTTTTTCTACGCCGGCGACCACCGGGCCGCTGACGCGGGTCAGCGTGGCTTTCCAGCCGCGGCCGCCCATGGATTTAGGCGCGTCGCTTTCTGTTATATTGAACCCGCCTACGAAGGCGCAGCGCCCGTCCACGCAGACGGTCTTCCTGTGGTCGCGCTTGACCCAGTTCCAGTAGGGCTTCCAGTAGATGACGGGGCGGAACTCGGCCACCTTCACCCCGGCCGCCGCCAGCCCGGTGAAAAAACCCCGGTCCGTGAGTATGGAGCCGACCGAGTCGTAGATCAGGTAGACCGCCACGCCCTGGCGCGCTTTTTCCCGCAGCAGGTCGCCCAGCGTCCTGCCGATGGAGTCGTCGGAGAAAGCGTAGAACTCCAGCAGCACGAAGTCCCGCGCCCCGCCTATGGCCAACAGGAGGGCGGGGAAGGCCTCTTCGCCGTCCTTCAGGAGGGCCGCCTCGTTGCCGTCTATCGCTTCCTGCGGGGAGACGCAGTAGCGGCTCCACTTTTCTTTTTCCTGCATAGCTCTTTTTCCAGTTTTTCCGCGGCCCGGCCGTCGAAGTGAAGCAGGGCGCGCTGATAAGGATTGCCGGGGTCCCCGGCGCGGACTTTTTTCAGGAGGGCCAGTTCCCGGCAGGCCTCCTCCCGGCGCCCGCCGGCAGCGTAAACCGCCGCCAGGTCCAGCCTGGCGCCGGCAAAACCCGGCTCCAGGGACAGGGCGCGCCCGAGCGCCGCCAGCGCGCCGGCCAAGTCCCCGCAGGCGGCGAAAGCCGCGCCTTCCTCGGCGGCTATAAAAGCATCCTTAGGGTTCTCCAGGGCGGAGGAACGGGCCAGCGCCAGCACGAGCCCGTTGTTCCGGCCGGAGCGCGCTTCCCCGTAGGCGCGCTCTATAAATTCCCGTTTACCGCCGTAAAGCCCGGCGGCGGGGCCGAGCGCCAGCCCGCACAGGCAAAGCGCCGCCAGAACCGCTTTCCGGCCGAAGGAGGGCCCGCCGGAACTACCGGGCATGGCTGCGGCGGTCGGGCCGCCGGCTGAAAACCCCAGCGAACCCCAGAAAAGCAGCGCTACCGCGCCGGAATAAAAGATCATGTCCGCCCCGCCCTGGAGGAAGACCGCCAGGGCGCAAAGCTTGACAGGGAGTTTCTCCCTTCCGCCGGACAGCAGCGCCCCGGCCGCCGCCGTCAGGAAAAGCAGGGCAGCCGGGAAACCGGCCTCGGCGGCAAGGTTCAGGAACTCGCTGTGCGCATGCAGCGTGCCGTGCCCGTAAAAAGAGAGCCCGTCGAAATAAGGGAATTTCACGGCCTCAAAAACCTTCCCGAAAGAACCCGGCCCCCAGCCCAGCAGCGGGCTCGAAGCCGCCGCTTCCAGCGCCGCCCCCCAAAGGCGCGGCCTGGCGAAAGCGCGGGGATCGTAAAATTTGAGCAGGATCTCCCAGGAGGAGGCGGGCAGGAGGGCGGCCGCGGCCAGGACCGCAGCGAAAAGACCGGCCAGCCATTTCCAGCGGCGCGTAAAGGCCAGGCCGGCGGCGGCGCTCAGGAAGGCGGCCAGCGCGGCGCCCCTGGACCCGGCGGCGTAGCCGCCGGCGGCCAGCAGCAGGGCGAGGAGCGAATAGAAGAACCGTTCTTTTTTCCCCCCGGCTCCGGACAGGGCCAGCACGGCGGCCGGGAAAGCCGCCGCGCAGAAGGCGGCCGAATAGTTCGGATTGGCGCCTATGAAGCCGGTCGGGCCGTGGCCGGAAAACCGCTGGAAAATTAAAAGCGCCGCGGCGGCCGCCCCCAGGGCAAAAACGGCCGCGAGCCAGCCTTCCCGCCCCTCTTCGGAGGAGGCCGCATAAAAGAACAGCAGCCCGAGAACCGCGTACCTGGAAAAAACGCCCAGGGAGGCCGCCGGCCACGGGGAAAAAATCGCCGCCGCCGCCAGCCAGGAAAAGAACAACAGCGGCGCCGCCGGCCCGGAGAAGGAAAGACCGGGCCGCGCCAGGGCGGCCCAGGGCAGGAAAATAAAGCCGAAAAGCAGCCATTCCGCCGGCGTGCGCAGGCCGCCGGCCGCGACCGCCAACACCAGGAAAAAAGCCGGAGCCCAGGGAGCGGCCCGCTTGATGGCTTCAACTGCAGGGCTCATTTATAGACCTCCAGCCGCCGTCTTTCCAGGCCGGCCGCGCGGTCCTCCCCAGGCTGGGAGTAAATCCGCCTGAGCGCGCCCCAGGCCGTGGCGCTGTAGCGGTTTTCCAGCAGCGCCATTTCATAATAGACTGAGGACGGCGGACCGGCGCCAGTATCGGCTATGGCAAGCCGCCCCAGCAGTTCCAGGGCGGGCGCCCTGAAAAGCCTGCTTTCCAGGGCCGGGCGCAGCTCGGCTTCCGCGGCGGGAAGCCCGCCCGCCGAAGCGGCTCTGGCGCCGGCTTTTTCGAAGGACAGGCTGCGGAAGTCCAGGCCGGCGAGAGCGACCAGGAGCAGGCAGGCAAAGAGAAGCGCTGCTCCCGCCGCGCGGCGGGAAGGCTTGAAAAGCCCGGCTTCTTCGGCCGGGGAGCTCAGCAGGAGGCAGAAGAGCCAGAAGTTGGCGGGGACGGAAAGGCCGAAATCCAGCAGCGAGTGAACGAGCGCGACGATAACGGAATACTTGACCAGGCCGGTCCTGGCGCGCGCGGCGGCCAGCAGCAGCCAGAACCAGGCGAGGGCGGCGGGCAGGCCGTTCTCGGCGAGGAACTCCAGGTAGTAGTTATGAGCGTAGATCGCATGCTCCCTGTAAGCGCCCGCGGCCTGGAAAGCCGCCTGCGCCCAGGTGAAGGAGGCGTGGCCGAAGCCAGCCAGCGGCCTGAGAGAGAACATCTCCCAGGCGCTGCGCCACCAGGCCAGCCGCCCGGCCAGCGAATCGGCCTGTAGCAGGTAAAAAACGGGCACGGCCAGCGCGGCCAGCCCGGCCAGCAGCCAGACATTATCTTTCCGCTCCCCGCCTTTCAAACGGGAAGCGGCGTAAAGGCCGGCGGCGGCCAGCCCGGCCAGGATAGCGCCCAGCGACTGCGTCCAGACCACCAGTATCACCATGGCCCAGGTCAGGGGCCAGTTCCTGCGCTCCAGCGCCAGCGGGATCAGCATGACCGCGTAAAGCGCCAGGGCGTTAAGGTTGGTCAGCGGCGGTTTCTTTATGAAGTTCTCCAGCGCGAAAGCCTGGAGCAGCGAAACCGCGAAAACCAGCCAGGCTCCCCAGACCACAGCGCGCTCAATTTTGCCGCGCTCTTCCTTATTAAGGAAAGAAGCGAAGAGAAAGATA
Organism: uncultured Elusimicrobia bacterium; assembly: GCA_947085555.1. Taxonomy (GTDB): domain Bacteria; phylum Elusimicrobiota; class Elusimicrobia; order Elusimicrobiales; family UBA9959; genus UBA9959. Next base: position 12,249 of record CAMTWW010000051.1, read on the forward strand.
AGCAGGCCGGCGGCGTAATTGCCCCATTCGTTGAAAATATACCCTTTGAAAGGGCTGGCAAGCAGGGAAAGGAAGGAAAGCCCGGCGGCGGCCCAGAGAGGGTAGAATCTTTTAGCGGCCAGGCCGCGCGGGAGGCCGGGGCCGTAAGCGGCGAGAAAAGCCCAGGCCAGGCAGCCCAGCAGCACCGCCCGCTGCAAAGCGAGCTGCAGCGGCAGATCAAAGACGGCCTGCAGCACCGGCGAAAAGCCCAGCACGAAAATAAAAATATAGATCAGCATTCTCGTAAAAACCGAGGACCAGGTCCTCTGCGGCCCTGGTCCCTATTGTAACCGAACCGTGGCCCGGTTAGTCCTCTAAGATTCTCGGGGTCACGAAGATCAGCAACTCCAGGCGCTTCCTCGTCACGGACTTCTTCCGGAAAAGCATGCCCAGCAGCGGGATATCGCCCAGTATCGGTACCTTGTAGACGTCGTCCGACTGGCTGTCGCGGATAAGGCCGCCTATCACGATGGTTTCGCCGTCCTTTACGATTACATTGGTCTCCGTGCTCCTGGTGTTGGTGTTGGGGGGCGTGGTGGAACTCCCGCCCGAAGCCTGGCTCACCTTGGGGCTGAGGCGCATGGCTATGCGGCCGTCGGAGTTTATCGTGGGGGTCACCTTGAGGATGATTGATGAGGGCACGTAGGTCACCTTCTGGGTGGTGACCGTGGCGCCGCCGGAACCGACGGCGGATTCGGTAATGGTATAAGGCACCTGGTCGGTGATGTCGATCGTGGCCTCTTTATTGTTCAGGGTGGCGACCTTGGGGTCCGAAAGCACCTTGGCCTTCCCCTTTTTGACGGCGGCGGCTATGACCGTATTGAAGGTATAGTCGCTGATCTTCCCGAAGAAGGTCAGGGAGCCGGCTAAAGTGCTGCCGCCGGGTGTGGGCCCCGGCAGGTTGGTCTGGCCTACGGTCTTGCCCTCGGCGTTCTTGAAGTTCCAGTTCACGCCCAGGTCGAAAGAGCTGTCCAGGGAGACCTCCACCAGCTTCACCTCTATCATCACCTGCCTAGGCACGCGGTCCAGGCTGCGTATCAGCCTGGCCGTAGTGTCCAGCCCGAGGGCGGTGTCGGTGACGATGAGGGCATTATTGTTCTCGTCCGGGGTGGACCTGGAAGTGCGGCCTTCGGCCGAGGCCACGGCGTCCACCTGCGTTTTCATTTCGCCCGCCTTGAAATAGTTCAGGAAGAAAACGCGGGTCTGCTGCAGGCCTTTCTTCTGCTCGGCGATGAAGGTGCCGGGCGCGGCGATGCGGAGGATATTATCCCCGACCTGCTGGGCGGCGAGGCCCTGGACGTTAAGCAGGGTCTTGAAAGCCTCGTCGAAGGGGACTTTCGCCAGGCTGATCGTCACGGCGCCGGTAACGTCGTCACTGTAAATGATATTGAGGTTGGCCTTGGCGGCCAGCATATCTATGACTTCCCGCACATCGGCCCCGCTGTAATCGAAGGAGATAGGGTCGCGGGACAAATTGTCCATGATATTGCGAGAGGTGGGCGCCGGGTATTTCTTCCTGGGGGCTATCACTGCCGCGCGCTCGCTGAGAAGGTCGGCGGGCTTCGCCGCCTCCATCGTCAGTTCCAGGGGCTTGTCGGCAGCGGATGAGGGGGCAATGACCTTCACACCGGCCGGCGCGGCGGCCGGGGAATCTTTTACCGCAGGAACCGCCGGCTTCGCGGCGCGCGCGCCGAACATGACCACCAGCTCGGCGCCCTTGCGGGTTATCTCGTAGACGCTTTTCTGCGTCAGGTCCATTACCACGCGGGAGATGCCGACCGGGCTGGTCTGGAACTGGCCGGTGCGGACCTTGGTCAGGTAGCGGCCGTTAACGGGGATCTCCTGGAGGGTCTTAAGCCTGGAATCCAGCAGTTCCAGCACCAGCCTGGAAGGCTGTTCCGTGGTGAAAGCTTTATACTGCACGGGCCTGTCGGTCTCGATGTAGACGCTTTCCGCCGATACCCTTACCGATTTCACCGTGGCATTCTCCGCCGCAAAAAGGAACAAGGGGTTCTGTGCCAGCAAAAGGGCCGTCACGACCGCCGCTATGGATTTTTTCATTTTTGTCACCTGTCTCACCGGATTAGTCCTTCTCGCGCAGATTAAGCTGGTGGACCTTTTTATCCTCGGTCATCAGCACCACCTGCTTACCCTTTACCACGCCCGAGACCCCGGGCACGGCCTTCTTCCTGGCGTCGGTAAGACGCCCGGCCTTAAGCGTATAGACCGCGCCGGCGGCGTCCCGGAGCAGAGCCTGGCGGCCGCTGGAGTCTTCCATTATGCCGGTCAGTGTAAGCCCGTAAACGGAGAAAGTCCCCTTTTCCACGGCCTTGGCGGCGGCCGCGCCGGGCCTGGCGTTAACCCCTTTCTGGTCCCCGAATACGCCGGACGGCAGCAGGGGATCGCGCATACTGACAGGCTTATAGACCTGCTCAACGGTGGCGGCCGGGGTGGAAACGTCCACCTGGGCAGCGGCGGGGCCCGCGCAGCAGGAAATAAAAAGAATGGTCAGAGTAAGGCGCATATTTTATCCGTGATACTGGTAGGCGACCAGCGTAAAAGTGGCGTTGACCGAGGAATCAGGGGAGCCCGTGGCGGTCATATTAAGGTTCTCAGAGGTCAGGATACGCTCCTCCAGGCCGAGCGCCGTGAGGAAGCGCCCGATGTCATGGTAATTGCCCCTTAAAGAAATGCTGTAGGTCACCTTGGTAAAATACTCCACCTTCGACTGGCCGGAGGGGGTGATCCCGGTGACGCTCACCTTATATTTTTTGCTGAGGGTGGTCACGGTGCGGAGCAGGTCGGGGATCCTGCGCTCATTGGGCAGTTTTTTAACGGCGGCCTCTTTTTCCGCCTTCAGGCTGACTAGCTTGGCCTCCAGGTTGGCGTACTTGGCCTTCTGCGCCTTGGCGTTCCTTATGTCGGCCTCCATCGAGGCGACCTTCTGGGAGTTCTCCCCGATTTTCTTCGAAGTGGGGAGCCAGAAAAAAAACAGGTATAAATATATGAACACCCCGCCGATAACCACCCCGGCGGCCAACTGGCCCAGCTGCTCCTTGGTAAGTTGTAGCTTGCCCATAGTTTTATTTGTACGTGTACTTCACGGTTATCGGGACGGTCAGCCTTTTCCCCGTTTCCACCTCGCTCACCGAGATGCCGCCTATCCCCACCTCGCTGTAGGGCCCGGCGGTCTCCAGGAAATTTATCCAGTAAGCCAGGTCGTAGGCGGAATTGGAGTTGACCCCCATAGACACGCTCACTACGCTCCCGGACAGCGTGGTGCTGACATTATTGAGCCAGATGGTGGAGGGCAGGTCGCTGACGAGGTCCTGCAGGAACCGCGTGTAGATGAAGCGGCCCTTGTTTATGCTGTTGATGGAATTCAGGTATTTCTGCACTTCGGCTATCTGCGCCTCTATGGCCTTCACCTGGTCCACGTCGCGCTGGAGGATGGCCATTTCCGCCTCGGCCTTGGCCAGGGCGAACTCTATGGTCTTCGAGCGGCCTATGTGCCAGACGGAAGCCAGCAGCACCACCGCGATCACCAGGACGGAAGCGAGCACGACCTTGGCGATCAGGACCTTGCGGTTTATCCTGGCCAGGTACTCGGGCGGAATGAGGTTTATTCTTATCATTCTTCCCAATCCTTCATCTTGCGCAGCGCCAGGCCGGCCGCCACGGCGAGGGCCGGCAGCACGTCCCTGGGTATATTCCTGGGGACCTCGGGCAGGAAAGACAGCGGGTTGACTATCTCCACCGCCACCTTGAATTCGGCGGATAGGAACTTGCTTATATTGCCGAGGTTGGCCATGCCCCCG
>CAMTWW010000052.1:0-1092 GCA_947085555.1 uncultured Elusimicrobia bacterium
GAGCAGGCCAACATCCGCGTCCGGCGCTACGGCGGCCGCCGTTTTCTGTTTTTTAGCCGGGATCGAAAGAACCTCCCCGGTCTTTTTCCTGGCGGTTTTCGCGGGGGCTTTCGGGGCCACCTTCCTTTCCTACTCACTGGCGCGCCTGGCCGGGCGCCTGTCCGACGCGGCGCTGGTTCTCGCCGGCGTGGCCGTAAGCGCCTTCCTCTCCGCGCTGGTGATGCTTACCCTTACCTCGTCCGGGGCGCGCTCCTTTTCCCTCTTTTACTTCGTGCTGGGCGGCCTGTATTCGATCCAGCCGGCGGTTCTTCTCGTCTCGTCCCTGATAATCGCAGCCGCCGGCGCCCTGTCCATGGCGCGCTGGCGCGCTCTCGACGCGATGGCGCTCGGTTCGGAGAACGCCTACCATCTTGGGATAAACCCTGAACGCGAACGGATCTTGTTCTTCACACTGGCCTGCGCTTGCACTTCCGCCGCGGTGGCTATAGGCGGGACTATCGGCTTCGTAGGGCTAATGACGCCGCATATAGTGCGGCGCATTACCGGTCCTTCGGCGCGCGCGCTGGTCCCGGCCGCGGCGCTGGGCGGGGCGGCTATGCTCGCGGCGGCGGATGCGGCCGGGCGCTCTCTCTTCTCCCCGGCGGAGATCCCCGCCGGAGTGGTGATGGCGCTGGCCGGCGCGCCTTTCTTCATGTGGCTGCTTTGGAAAAGCTCGAGGGGGAAGAACTGATGCCGGCGCTTGAGGTTTCGGGGCTGAATTTTTCCTACGGCGCGGGGCCGCTTATAAAGGACCTGTCTTTCGAGCTGCGCCCGGGGGACTTTATGTGCGTGCTGGGGCCGAACGGGTCGGGGAAGTCCACCCTGCTGAAACTGCTTACGGGTTTTATAAAGGCGGCCTCCGGTTCGGTGAGGCTTGGGGGCACAGAGGCGGCCTCCATTGAGCCGGAAAGGCTGGCGCGCCTGGCGGCTTATGTGGCCAGCGAAACCGCTACTCCTTACGATTTCTCGGTCAGGGAGACCGTGCTGCTCGGACGCACGGCCCGGGCCGGTTTCTGGCGGGGCTATTCGGCGGGGGACGGGGCGGCGGCGGCC
>CAMTWW010000053.1:0-4703 GCA_947085555.1 uncultured Elusimicrobia bacterium
AAAGGTCATTGAAGAGATCGGGGCCTGGTTGTCGTAAAGGAAGCTGGCGGTGGAATAAGCGGTATCCCAGTTGCCGGCGATATCCCTGGACTTCGCGCGCACCCGGTAGGAGAAGGCGGTGGTCCAGCTTGAGACCTGGATATTATAGCTCCAGGTGGAGGAAGTCATCCAGATAGTGGAGGTCACCGGCAGCCACGGTGCGCTGTCCTCGGACTCGCCCGGGGTGGACCAGGGCGTGGGAGAAAGCGCGGGGTCGTAATAGCGCTGGGTATCCGTCAGGTAGACGGTTATCCTGTTCTCGGCGATCTTGAGGTTGTCGTCCGAAGTTCCGGTTATGGTCGCCATGCCCACGCTATTATGCGCGGCGGCGTTAGGCATGGTTATGGCGGTCCAGGGCTTGGTCTTATCGTAGGTGATAATGACGCCGGTTCCGGACGGGACGTCGTTGTTCTGCGGCTCGCCGGTGTTGGGGCCGTACTCGCGGTTGAGGGCCAGGTCGTAAGCCCAGGTAACGACCTGGTAATTCTTGTTCTGGTTGGCGGGGTTGTTCAGGTAGCCCTGCAGACCTCCGGACAGGTTGAATACGAATGTGTTCGGCGTGACATCGGTGCTGGTATTGGCCTCGTACCAAATCGGATCAGGCGAGTTGAAATTATTGGTATCTTCGTCCCACCAGAGCATATCAAGGCGCTTTACGGCCGCTTTCAGCGTGTAGGAACTGAGACCTGCCTCAAAAGTCCTGGCGCCGTAGCGCTCGTCAGTGGCCGTCCCCGAGACATAAGTGAAGCCGGTAGTAAAGCCCGCCAGCGGGTAGACGATGGTAGAAGTGGGTTTCTCCAGGTCGTATCTTATAAGCGCGGAGGCGACAGAGGATTCATTGCCGGCATAGTCAATAGCTTTGGCCGCCACCTGGTACCGGATATCGTTCGCGAATACGAGATTCTCGGAATTATAGTTCCAACTGGCCGGGGTCCCCTGCGCCGGCAGCCACTGCGGACAGGCCGTGAACGCCGCGCCGTTAAAGCACAACTGCGACCCGCCGGGAGCGCTCGTTATCTGCACCCTGACCTCGCTCACTTTCGAATAGGGGTCGCTCTGGTCGTCCTGGTTGGAAGCGCCGGTTATGGCCGTGGATAACTTTATCTGGGAATAGGCCGCCCCGTTCAGTGGATGAGTTATTGAAACGTAAGGGGCCACCGCGTCATAGGTGAAGACATAGGTGGAGTATAGAGTGGAATAATTCCCGGCATAGTCCTGCGTGCGCGCGGCCGCGGTATAAACCCTGTCGCTGGCCAGCATGGCGCCGGGGATGGTGTAATACCAGGAGGTGGGCCCCTGCTTAATGGTGGTTATCCAGGTATCAGCGCTAGCAGACCAGACGGCCCCGGTCCAGTACCTGGCATTCCCGCCCGTCCCGGTGGAGATCCTTATATAAGTATTGTCATGCCCCGCCAGGTCCGCATTGGCCGTGCCGTAGATGGTGAAAGCCGCTTTGTGCGCCAGGGCGGTGGGCGAAGTTATCAGCACCGAAGGCGGCGTGGTGTCGATTATAATCTCCACAGGCGTAATAAAAGAGCCTGAATTGGGCGGCACAGCATTATCTATGCCGCGCACGCTCAACATATACTTCTGGTCGGAAACCTGGTTGACCGCCGGCAGTGTATAGCTCCAATTAGGCGAGGTGAAAGCGGTGGGCTCAAACTCGGAAGGCGTCGTAGACCAGGTCAGGCCGGTAGTCCAGTAGTAGGTGGTCTGCCCTTCCAGCCTGCCGATCTGCAGGCGCACATTACCTACACCGCTTACCCCGCCCGGCGAGTCCGCGATGCCGCCGGAGATAGTCCAGGCGCCGGCCGGGTTCACCCTGCCGTTGCCGTCCCCGTCCTCGTAACCGGTCACAGAAACCGACGGGGAGTCTGCGTCCCAGACTATGGTGAAAGAAGATTCGTCAAGCGTGAAGATCTGCTGTGTATTGCCCTGCGGCAGGGAGGCGTCACGCGCCCTGGCGCGGACTATATAGGTATACCCCTGGGTGAAAAAGCCTGTGGGAGGCAGGACGGAATGGGTCCAGGAGGAAATACCCACCCCGGGCACGTGGATAGTGGAAGTGCCCCAGTAGACGGCTGAATCCTCGTCCAGCCCGGAAGCGTCCCAGCTGCGGGTGGTCCATCTCCAGTACCACGCGAGGGTCTCCTCACCCTGCGCCGGCCGCTTTATATGCAGCAGGACCTTGTCCAGCTTACCGGCCGAGCCGCCGGGGCCGGCGACATCCCAGGCGGTACCGGAGACGGAATCCAGCGAGGACCTGACCTGGCCGCTCACGGCCGCGACGGTAGAGTTCACGGCGACAAACTCGGTCAGCTTCGCCACGGGCGTACTCCGGTCCACCAGGAAATCCACCGTCGCGCTGGTCTGCGCGTTGGCGGCCAGGTCCGTAGCCCTGGAAGTTATCCTGTAATTAGTGCCGTCTATCCAGACGGGCAGGCCCGTGCCCAGCGACCAACTGCCGGCGGTCAAAGTGGTGGTGGCCCAGACTATGCTGTCCTGCCAGGCCCCGGCCACCGGGTTCCAATAGGTAGTTGGATTGGCCAGGTTCTGGATGTTTATGTCGTTCTTCTGCACCAGGCCGGGAGCCGTGTCGGAAGCGTTGCCGGAAACCTGGCTCAAAACCTGGTAAATCAGCGGGGCGGGCGCGGCGATTGCGGTGTTAGGGGGCGAAATATCATAAGTGACCGTATTCCCTACTAGGTCTACGGCCTGCTCCTCGCCGGCCGGCCCGAAGCCTTTGGAAAGGAAATAATACGAGGTATTATCCGTCCAGGCGGAGGTTGAAATATCACTGGTCCATGCCCAGAACAGGCTGGCATCGCCCAGGACGCTGATATTGCTGGTATTGAGATAAGCCCGCGGCGCCGCCTCCGGTAAGACCAGCCCGGAGCCCGGAGCCGAGAAAGAGCTGCCGTACCAGTAATAGCCGTCGCTTTTCCTTTCCACCGACACCTTTACGCTGGCGGTGTTGGAATAAGTGAATTTACTGGCGCCGCCGGAGATCATCTGCGGCTTGGTCTTCACGTAGCTGTTGTTCGACGGGGCGTTCACCCAGGTAAGCGGGTAAGGCGCGCTGTAGTAGAAATTTTTCCGCCAGAGCGTCACTTCCGTATTATCGGCCTTGTCTTTGGCCTTGGCCAGCACGGAATGCCACGAGTTGTTATGCGTCCATAACGTGTCCGGGATAGTGTAAGCCCAGTTCCCCGCCGACAGCGTAACCGACGAAACAGGCAGCCAGGTAGTACTGCCGGCGACCCAGGAGACTCCGTTATAAGACTCGGTTATATCTCCGTTCTGGCCGCTGGAGGTATAGCCGAACTGCAAATAGATCTCTTTAACTTCTCCCGGAGAATCGTCGGCGGCCGTGCCGGTCACCTGCGGGATCAGAGTTTCTCCGTAGGTCACCCCCTCAGACGGGAACGTAATGGTAGAATACGGAGCCGTAAAGTCGGCCTTTACCCCGGTGGCCGTGGAGAAGACCAGTTCCGTATTGCCGGCCTTGTCCACGGCATAGGAATCTATCTCGTAAACTTCACCGGTCTGCCAGGGAGAAGTGTTCAGCTGCCACCAGGTGGCGGCCTGGCTCAGCGTGCCGTAGGTGACGGCGCTGTTCCAGACATTGGGCGCGCCTTCCGCCGTCCAGCTGGAATCCGCCACGCGCCAGTAATGGCCGGGCTTCGCCCCGGAGATCTGCTTTATCCTCAACTTCACGTCGCCGACCTTGCCGTACGGCGTATCGTAGGAGCCGCCCTCTATCTTGCCGGTCTGGCTTATATAGCCGTTATTATACGGGTAGGTTATAGAGGCGGTGGGCCTCTTCACGTCGTAGACGAAAGTGGTCTTGACCGACAGGGTCTCGGTATTGGAGGCGAGGTCCTTGGCCCAGGTTTCAATGGTATACCTTTCGCCGTCTATATAGGCCGCCTCCGCGGCGCCTACTGGCCTGTTCCAATTGGTATAAGGCGGGATGGCGTCCAGAGGATACACGCCCGCCTGCCAGCCAATACCGTTCCAGTAGTCGCCGTTCGCTTTCCTGAAATAAAACTTCAAATCGTTGACCCCGGAAAAACCATCGAAGCTGGTACCCAGTATGGTAATGGGCTTGGCGGAGAGGGCCAGATGTGCCCCGTCAGCCGGATAGGTCACTGTGGAAACAGGTATCTCGGTATCGAACTGGAAGGTAGCGGTGGCGTAGGTGATGTCCCAGTTACCGTACTTGTCCATGGACCTGGTCCGCACCCTGAAATTCGCGCCACTGGTCCAGGTGGAATCCTGCACGGCGTAAGTCCAGGTGGCGGAAGAGTCCCAGATACTGGTTTGCGGCGTCACCCAGGGCGCGTTATTGTCGGAAACGCAGCCGGCCGTATTCCAGGGCGGGTCCAGGGCCGGGTTGTAACATTGGTTCTGGTCGTAGTTGAAGATGCTGAAGACCACGGCGCCGATGCCTGTATTGTCGTCGGCCTCGCCGCTCAGGGCGGTCAGGGTCCTATAAGCCGGCAGTACCGGCGCCAGCATTACGCTGCCGGGACGCTGGTTAAGGAAATCCCTGGTGGAATAGACCACGGAGTAATTCCCGGCGTAGTCCAGCGCCCTGGCGTCCACGGTATAGGTCGCCTTTTCCACCAGCAGCGCCGCGGAGATAGTGTAATACCAGGAAG
>CAMTWW010000054.1:0-6308 GCA_947085555.1 uncultured Elusimicrobia bacterium
AGCACCGGCGTGCCGCAGGCGAGGGCCTCCAGCGTTACCAGCCCGAACCCCTCCAGCACCCTGGTGGGCAGAATGAAAAGATCGGCGCACTGGTAATAGGCCGGGAGGTCGGCCTCGGGGATGTAGCCGGCCAGGCGCACGCAGGCGGAAAGGCCGGCTGATTTTATCATCGCCTCCAGTTTGCCGCGCAAATAGCCGCTGCCGCCTATAACGAAGAACACTTCCGGCTTTTCCTTAACCACGGCGGCGGCGGCTTCCACCAGGTTTTCAAGCCCCATGCGGCTCACGAGGTTCCGCACGGTAAGGACCACCAGCGCGGCGGCCGGGAGGCCCAGCCTTTTGCGGAGCGCCGCGGTGCCGGCCTCGGGCCGGAATTTATCCGGGTCCACTCCCAGGGGCAGCAACCGCGACTCCAGCGTGTGGGCCAGCCTCAGTTTCGAGGCCATGAACCGGCTGGCGTTAAGGATGACGCCGGAAGACCTGAGGACGCGGCGCTCGAGAAAGTTCCTGAACCCGGCGCCGAAGAACCGGCGGAGGAAGTTCACGCCGAGGTCCCGGCACCTTATGGAATACTCCTCGGCCCAGGGGGAATGGAAATTGTAAACCGCGGGGACCCCTTTAAGCGCGTTCAGCGCGAGGAAAGCCGTGTACGGGTGATGCAGCTCCAGCACGTCAATGCGGCCATGCCGCGCGAGTATCGCTTTCACCGCGGCCCGCAGCCTGAAGGGGCTGCCGCGGTAGCGGTGAATTTCTATACCTTCCGAAGTTTCCAGCTCTTCCTTACCCGAAGCGCCTTTAGTGAGCACTACCGGCCGGTGCCCCATGGCCGCCAGCCGCTTCGCGGTTTCCCAGGCCACGCGGCCAGAGCCGCCCGCGTCGTCCTCCTGGATTATATCCGTGCAGACCAGCACGTTCAGCGGGCCGGCTGCAGTCCTGACGCCGAAACTTACGCCCCCCGCCGCCAGTTTCCGGTTCCCGGCCAGCCAGAGCTCGAACATGATGACGGAGTGTATCTGGTCGTTCAGGTTCCGGCGGCCGCTTTCATGTTCCTTAAGCATGCCGGCTATATAGCCGGGAGACAACCAGCCGTTCTTTTCAAGGGAGCTTTCTTTAAGGACCTCGCGGGCGAAGCCTTTCAATTCTTCGCCGTACCACCTGGCCAGCGGCACCTGGAAACCGCGCTTCGGGCCGCTGAGGACCTCCGGGGGCAGGCGCCCGGCCATGACCTTTTTGAGCAGCGCCTTGAGTGTGAACCCGCGTGTTTTCAGCGCCAGCGGGGCGGAAGCCATCAGCTCCGCCAGCCTCACGTCCAGGAAGGGAACCCTCAGCTCCAGCGAATTGGACATAGAAACCCTGTCCGCCAGGCAGAGCAGGTCGTCGGAAAGATAGTTCCTGAGCTCATAGGCGAAAATATCGTCGGGAGCACCCAGCCGGCCCGGCAGTTTCGGGGCTGAGCCTGCGGCGCCGGTATGTGCGGAGGAATAAAGCCGGGCGCGTTCTTCCGGGCCGAAATAAGAGAGCCAGGAATCGTAGGCGTCACGGAAATCGCCGCGGCCGCCGCCGAAGAACCTTTTCAACCGCCCCGGCGCGTTCTTTGCCGAGCGGGATTCCGACAGCAGCCTGGCCGCCGACCAGAAACCCTCGCGCAGCGCCCGCGGCAGCTTCAGATAAACCGGCATCAGCCTGGCGCCGAGGTGCCTGGGGTAGCCGCCGAAGAACTCGTCCCCGCCTACGCCCGTCAGGGCCACGGTGACTTTTTTGCGGGCCTCGGCCGTAACCAGGAAGGTCGGTATGGCGGAAGCGTCGGCGAAAGGCTCGTCGAAAGTTACGGCCAGTTTCTCTATTATCGCTCGCGGGTCCGGCTCCAGTATATGCTCGGAATGGTCTGACCTGAAATGCCGGGAGATAAGCCGCGCCTGGGCGGTCTCGTTGAAGCTGGAATCCCTTCTGCCGTAACCGACCGTGAAAGTTTTAACAGGCGCTGCCCCCGAGCTGTTCATATAATACAGCAGCGAGGAGGAATCCACCCCGCCGGAGAGCAGCAGCCCCAGCGGCACGTCGGAAACCAACTGCTCGGAGACGCTGGCTGCAAGCAGGCCGTCAGCCGCCTCCAGGTACTCTTCCCAGGTCTTAACAGGGGAGGCTCCGAATTCAGGCAGCCGCCAGTAAGTCTTTATTTCCGCCGCTCCCCCCCGGAACAGCAGGGTCTGAGCCGGCTCGAGTTTCCGTATGGCTTTATAGACGGTAAGCGGCGCCGGAACATAAAGACTCATGAAATAAGCGTCCACAGCTTCCGCGTCCAGCCCCGCGCCTATGTCAGCGGCGAGCAGCAGCGCTTTCATTTCGGAAGCGAAATAAAGTTTGTTCCCGATGATGGAATAGAAAAGCGGCTTTATGCCGAATTGATCCCTGCCAAGCAGCAGGGCGGCTTTCCTTGAATCCCAAAGGGCGAAAGCGAACATGCCGCGCAGCCTGGGGGCGAGCTCCGCGCCGTATTCCTCGTAAAGGTGGACCAGGACTTCCGTGTCTGTCCTGGTGCGGAAGCGGTGTCCCTTCGCCTCCAGCTTGGCGCGTAGTTCCCTAAAATTGTAAATTTCCCCGTTGAAGACCACCGTCACTGAGCCGTCTTCGTTGGAAATAGGCTGCCCCCCGGTGGCAAGGTCTATAATCTTGAGCCGCCGCATCCCGAGCGAGACTTTCTCCCCCTCGGTAAAAAAACCGTCCTCGTCCGGCCCGCGGTGCGCCAGCCTAGAGGCCATGCCCTTCAGCAGCTCGTCGTTCCTGTAATTGGCAAAACCGCAGATTCCGCACATTTAGCCCGCTCCTTATGCCGGCCGCCGCGTCCTTAAACGCGCTTAACGCGCTTTGCAGGCCCCGCAGTTCCCGCTCTTTAACTTCGGCGCTATTGGTATCCAGGCAGAAGTGTATACTTTAGCGCAGTATATTGCAATACATCGCAGAACGCGCGCACCACTTACTCTATTACAATTTTTTCGGCCACATCCATAAAAAATAGAACACTATAAACTAACCTGAAAACTTCAACTGAAGTTTTCAGGTTAACGAGCCCTAAGGCCTAGGACGGGCGCCCGGCTTTTCTTTCTTTCATAAGTCGCCTTTATGTTTTCCAGGGACTGCCCTTTACTTTACCTTTCACGAAGACCCTCAGGCCGTGGGCAGGAACTTCTGTTTCTATTATGCCGTTCATTACCTTCAGCTTTGCCCCAGTATAGAGTTCGCGGTAGTTCCCGTCCGGCAGGCCGGCGGCTTTAAGCAACGCCGGTTTCTCATCCTTGTTGAGGAAGACAACCGCCGTCCCGCCGCCGTGATCCCGGCGGAAAGCGTACTGATGCCGGGAGGCCAGCAGGGGGCTTTGAACGCCCTTCCTGAGCGGCACCGCGGACTTTCTCATGGCATTGAGCTTTTTTAAATGGCCATACACCGGGTCGGACTTAGCTTTCTTTATCCCCTCCGCGCCCAGGAACCTGCGGTTGTCCGGGTCGCTGCCGCCGGGCAGGCGCAGTTCCGTGCCGTAAAAGATACAGGGGATGCCGCGCGCGGTGAAATAAAAATTCAGCGCATCGAAGTACTGCTCGACCGTGGCGGGCGTACCGTCATTTTCCACGCCGTTGAAGCGTGGTTTATCGTGGTTGTCCAGGTAGGTCACCATATAGGTGGCGTCCTTGTAGACCGCGTCATGCTTGAAAATCTCGTCGGCCTGCGCATAATCCCCGCCCTTAAAGACAGCTTCCATCGGCCCCCAGGTCCCCATGGAGGACAGCGGCATATCCACCACGCTCATAGCGCTGTTCATGGGATCGCCGGGCGAGAGCCTGGTATAGCCGCCCAGCAGGGCGAAATCGTCGCGGCTCCAGGCCTCGCCGAACATGAAGAAATCCTTTTTCCCGGCGTGCATGGCGGCGGAGAAATCCCGCCAGAATCCGTCGCTCATCCAGACCAGCGTATCAACGCGAAAAGCATCCACGCCCATGGCCTGGTAGCCGAGGTAAATGCCCGTGAGCCATTTAAGCACTTCCGGGTTTTCATCGTTAAAATCAAGCAGGTCGGCCAGGACCGGGCCGCGGCTGAACCAGTTCTGATTGTCGGCATAATAGTCGTATTCCCGCCCAAGCCCGCGTATCTTGCCGCGGTCCGCATGCCATTTTACCGAAGGATGCGTATCTCCGCCGTGGCCGTGGTTGGTCACTATATCCTGTATCAGCTTCATCCCCTTGGAATGAACGGCTTTGATAAGGTCTGGGTAAGCGGCCCCCTTGGATTCCAGATGCGGGTCTATTCTGGAGAAGTCCCAGGCCCAGTAGCCGTGATAGCCCGCCGCGTCGTAGGTCTGAGAGCTGTTGACGTAACGCCCCGGCGGCTGCATGACGGGCGGGGTTATCCAGACCGCGGTGAAGCCCATGTCTTTTATATGGTCCAGATTGTCCATCAGGCCGCGGAAATCCCCCCCCTGGTAATATTTCAGGTTCCCGGGCCGGTATTCGTCGCCGTAGAGATCGTTATTGGCAGGGTCGCCGTCAGCGTAGCGGTCGGTGACCACGAAGTAGATGGTCTCGTCCCTGAAATCCCCGGCCAGGGCCGGAGCGGCCGCCAGTAAAAGCGCCAGTAATACCGCGTTCTTCTTCATCGCCATAGTTTAGCAAATGGGCCATTTGTCCTAAAAGGCTATAGGCCCAACGGCCCTTACGCTACAGCGCAAAGTGAATTATAATATAACAGATGTTCTATACTCTGGGGGTTTTTAAAATGAAAATACTGTCAGCCCTGCTGTTAGCCTTCTCGGCCTCTCCCGCCTTTTGTTTCGACCTGCAATCAGTGGACCTTTCCGCCATGAAAGCCATGGAGCCGGTCGCGGCCCCGGCAGCTGAAAAAGCCGCCAGCCAGTATCTATGGATGAGTGTGCGCAATAACCCGTCCTGGAAAGAAGCCGAAGCCAATGACTGGGGCGCGCGCATAGAAGCCCGCGTGAAGGAAACCTTTGCCGACAGTTACAGCGTCAGCCTTCGCGCCGACATGGATTATTCCTGGGCCTCCATAAGAAAGACCGGCAATTACTATAACCTCTCCGGCTCCGGCGTATTCCTAAACATGAGCGGCTCCAACAGTTCCTATTTCATCAACGGCACCGTCACCGAGAACGGGAAGCTGACCCAGGTCAGCGTCAATGTCAGCAGGCGCTTCGATGACTTCTCCTATAACGTGTTCGCTAACGGCCTTAACCTCTTCACCGACAAAAACTCCATAAACGGCAATTACGACTCCGACCGCTTCTCGAAGAAGGCCGTGGCCGCCGTGACCTCGCTTATATTGGCCGTCCAGGTGGAAAAAGGGCAGCCCAGGCCGGAAGAGAAAGCCGTAAAGAATACCGAGCGTATCTGGCTCACCATACGCCCCGGTTTCGGCGGCTGGAACACCGTGGAAGCCAGCGATCCCTTCGCCCGCATAGAGGTCAGCCTGCGCAAGATCTTCGACAGGGAATACGACGCCGAGATAGAGATCGGCAATAACCGCCAGTGGGGCAGGGTCAGCGGCTTCTTCTCCCGCCGCTACGAGCTGCGCGCCGGGCGCACCGACCTCAGGATGGAAGAATGGGCCGGCCGCTGGGAGATAACCGGGCGCGTGGAAGTGCAGGGCGCGGAGAACAACGAGAAGGGCGTGAGGCTTCAGCTGCGCGACCGCTTCGGCGACGGTTCTTTCTATATCTGGGAAGAAGGCATGCGCCTCAACATAGACCGCTACGGCATCAGTGGCGACGTGGACACCAGGGTCTACCCCAAGGAAGTGGTCGGAGCCATCACCGCCCTGGTGATGGCCTACCAGCAGGTAACCCAGCCGCAGCAACAGCGCTAATAACTTTCTAAGAGATAAAAAAGGCCGGTCCTCCCGGCCTTTTTTATTTCCCCCTCCCGGTCCCGCTTTGTTCCCGGCGTCTTGTCTGGACAAAAGACTCCTGCCGCCTTTTCCTTGAGCCGGACTATTTAGGGCTCGTTAGCCTGAATCCTGCAGTTCAAGATAGTTTTCATTGGAGAAGTCAGGGAACAGAATTATTCCGCGGGATTCCCCGCGAAGCGGGCGGAGGGCCGAGCGCGAAGGAAACGTCGAAGTCCCCGCCGCGGGAGAACAGGCTTATGCCGGTGTCGCCGCCGTCATAGAGGCGGCTGGAGGGGATGGTGTCCGGGCCGAGGGCGCGGTCTTTTATATAGAAATCCGAATCGCTGAACCTCTTGCTCAGCCCCTTCTCCAGCTCCTCCTGCCCGTCGGACTCAAGCGCCCGGAGAAGTTTATGCTCC